>JAJXTI010000092.1 GCA_021783915.1 bacterium | reverse complement strand
AAAAAAATTAGCGTGTATTCTTGTGAAACAAGGCCATTGCTTCAAGGGGCAAGACTGACGTGTTGGGAATTGACCCGCGAAAAAATCGACACGACTTTGATTTGTGATAACATGGCCGCCACTTTGATGAACCAAGGCAAGGTGGACATCATTCTTACCGGTGCTGACCGTGTCGCCGCCAACGGGGATGCGGCCAATAAAATCGGGACTTATATGTTGGCGGTGTTGGCCAAGCACCACAAAATTCCTTTTTATATCGTGGCCCCTAAATCCACGTTTGATTTGAACATCAAATCAGGCAAACAAATCCCTATTGAAGAGCGCAAAGCAGATGAGGTAACGCATTTGGCTGGCGTGTCCACTGCTGCCAAGGGCATTAAAGTATATAATCCGGCCTTTGATGTGACTCCCGCCTCTTTGATTGATGGTATTGTGACGGAATATGGCATTATTCGTCAGCCATATGTGATTAATATAAAAAAGAGATTATGAGGATTACTCAATTTGGTGAATTTGAGTTGATTGACCTTATCCGAAAGAATTTACGGGTCAGTCCTAAGGTCATCTGTGGCATTGGAGACGATACGGCTGTATTGCCTTATACTAAAGACAGGTATCTACTTTTTACAACCGATATGATGGCCCAAGGAGTGCATTTTACAGCTCGTATGAAATCTGAGGCCGTAGGGTACAAGGCCCTGGCATGTAATATCAGTGACATTGCCGCTATGGGGGGAGTGCCTACTTTCGCAGTTGTTTCTATCGGTTTGCCTAAAAGTACAAAGGTTTCATCGGTTGAAGGTATTTATCGAGGGATGCAGGATCTGGCCAAAGATTTTGGTGTTAGTATTGTAGGTGGAGACACGATAAAATCAGATAAGGTTGTGATCAACGTGGCTTTATTGGGGGAAGTTGAAAAAAACTACTTAGTGACCAGGAATGGGGCAAAACCTGGAGACAGAATCTTTGTCAGCGGTCCCTTAGGCGGTTCACTAAAAGACGGACGACATTTGATGTTTGTCCCGCGTGTGGCCCAGGCCAGGTTTCTTGTGCGGAATTTTAAACCGTCGGCCATGATGGATATTTCCGATGGTCTGGCCGGTGATTTGAACCATATTTTAAAAGCCAGTAAAGTTGGTGCGAAGCTCGATGAGAAAAGCATTCCCCGGTACAAGGGAAGCACTTTAAGTCAGGCGTTGACTGATGGGGAGGATTTTGAATTGCTTTTTACTTTATCAGAAGCTAAAGCCGGGAAATTATTAAATTGGCAGGAAAAGACCAAACAATGGTTTTTTTATCCCATAGGCCTCATCACAGCCAACTGTAAGGAATTAATATTGCCTAAAGGCTTTACTCATTTTTAATCCTGTTGTAAACGAAATGGAATTTGTGTGTATAGATTAAAAAGAAGAATGGGGGAGATTGTTAAGACATGGGGCCCAGCCTGGCTGGTCATGATTGCGGATGTCGATGCCGCTAGCGCGATAACTGCTGCTAACAGTGGGGCACAGTATGGAACGAAATTGATTTGGTTCATCATGCTGCTGGTCATCCCATTGTATGTTATCCAGGAAGTAGCTGGTCGTGTGGGTGTCGTAACAGGTAAAGGACTGGGTGAACTAATCAGGGTGAATTACAGCAGGCGTGTTGCGGTGCTGGCGGCGATACCTATGGCCCTGGTAGATACCATAAGCTATATAGTCGAGTATACAGGGATAGCCGTCGGCTTTCAGATGATGGGCGTATCTCCTTGGATTTCTGTGCCGATCGCGTTTATCGCTCATCTTATTGTGGTGTATAACAAAAAATACATAGAGGCCGAAAAACCATTGCTTATTGTCTCGGTCATTTTTGCCATTGTATGGATTGTGGCCGCTTTCTTGACGGCGCGAAAAGGAATTGTAGTAACGCCATTTTATTTTTCCACATCTCCGGATTTCATTTTTTTGCTGGCCGCAAATATCGGAGCAGTTATTATGCCTTTTATGTTGTTCTACCAAGTATCCGCGACAGTGGAGAAAGGTACGGACAAGAAAAACGTGTGGGCCGTAAGGTTTGAAACATTGATAGGCGCTATATTTTCCGAGCTGATCAAGGTCGCCATCGCCATATCCGCTATTGGAATCAACGCAGGTTCTTTGGATTTTACATCGCCTAAAGTTCTTTCCCAGGGGCTTTCATCCGTGGCAGGAGGTTTTGCTCCCTATATTTTTGGTATTGGCCTAATAACAGCATCATTCATTGCTCTGATTGTTATTTCCCTTGGAAGCTGCTGGGGTGTAACAGAAGCATTAGGATGGGGTAGAAAGAATTGGTTCAAGGTATATCTTATTGAATCTATTCCCGCTGTATTTATCCCGCTTTTTTCGTTTAACCTTGTCAAACTTGCTCTTAATTTGATGGTTTTACAGATACTTGTGCTCATAGCGCCTGCAATCATATTAGGTACCATAGCGTCGAACAAAAGATTGATGGGAGACTTCGTTTTAAAAGCATTTAACAAGTTGATTTATTGGGTCATCATGGTTTTGATTTTCTTGACAGGCATTGCAAGCATACTGCCTCTTTTGGGAATAAAGTTATGAGTATAATATTAAGAAAGATTTTATCTCAAAGTCCTCAAGAAACTGTTCAAACAGCCGTAGACTTTGCCAAGAACTTGAAAGCCGGTGATATTATTTTGCTCGAGGGGGAATTAGGCGCGGGAAAGACGACATTTGTCAAAGGCCTCGCCAAGGGTTTAAAGGCAAAGGTCAGCGAAGTCAACAGCCCTACTTTTGTGTTGATGAATATTTACAAAGGACGGATTCCCATTTATCATTTTGATTTATACCGTTTAGAAAGGCCTCAGGAATTGGATTCCCTTGATTTGGACGAATTTCTGGAAGGCGATGGAGTGGCAGTCATTGAATGGCCCAAGCGTTTGGGAGACAATACGCCTGCCAACGGTCATTGGGTTGAATTTAAACATAAAGGTGAAAACACGCGAGAGATATGTATATCTTGTCCCTTGAAACCTCAACAAAAGTCTTCTCGTTAGCTATATCAAAAGATGAGGAGATTTTGCGTTTTCGAAATATCAGGACTGAAAGAATTTTAGAATCTTCGATAATTGGGGCCATTGATGAACTTTTGGCCGCTTGCGCTTTAAATTTGGATAAAGTCGATTGTCTGGCCGTGGGTTTAGGCCCAGGGTCTTTTACCAGCTTGAGGGTTGGTCTATCGACAGTTAAGGCCTTTGCCTTGGCTACTGATAAGAAAGTGGTAGGGGTAGGCAGTCTGGATATTATAGCCTCCGGTGTGGCCAATCAAAAGGCTGATGAGATTTGTGTGGTAGTTGATGCCAAGCGGGGAAAAGTTTATGCGGCCATCTATAATAGGAATTTGACACGGCAATGCGATTATTTATTGGCCACCATTGATGATGTGCTTGAAAAGGTGCGTGGAGAAACTTTGTTCGTTGGTGACGGGCTGGGTTTATATAAAGAACATATTGAAAGATTTTATCAGAACCATTCCAAAAATAAACCAATACAGTGCCGGTCTATTTTTACTTCGGAAAAATTATGGTATCCACATTCAAAAGAATTAGCTAAACTAAGTTTTAGAAAGCTGATTAATAAAGAATTTCAAGATCCAGCAAAGATAGTCCCAGTTTATCTTTACCCGGAAGATTGCCAAGTGGATCAACGGAGAAGAAGATGAGTACAACCGTTAAACATGCCGAACAACTCACATCGCTGGATCCTTTGACCAAGGTGGAGATTGACCTGAAGGCCCTTGGGCACAACTGGGGGCAACTTAAGAAATTGGCTGCTGCCAACATGGCTTATGACGCGGGCATTATGCCGGTCATTAAAGCCGATGCGTATGGTCACGGGATGGTTCCTATAGCGCAGGTCCTTTCCGATGAGGGGTGCAAATTTTTTGCAGTTTCCAATGTACTGGAGGGGGTGGCCCTTCGTGAAGCTGGTTTCAAACAAAAAATTTTATTGTTTGAAAGTACCTTGCCGCCTGATGCCAGAACAATCGTTGAGTATCAACTGACACCCACGGTTTGCAATTTAGATTTGGCCCATAAGCTTGATGATGTTGCTA
The DNA here is from genome assembly GCA_021783915.1 of bacterium. Classification (GTDB taxonomy): domain Bacteria; phylum Omnitrophota; class Gorgyraeia; order Zapsychrales; family Fredricksoniimonadaceae; genus JACQCF01. Next base: position 2,875 of record JAJXTI010000092.1, on the reverse strand, counting down.
AAAGTATTGATCAACAGGGTGGAAACCAAGAAGTACCCATTCATATTAAAGTCGATACAGGGATGGGGCGTTTGGGAATTGCGGAAGAAAATGTCCTGAACTTTGTTCAACAAATCCAAAATAGGTATAAAACTTTAAGATTGGAAGGTATTTATACCCACTTTCCTTTGGCCGATACCGACCGTGATTTTACTTTTGCCCAAATGAGACGTTTTCGCGATATCGTTTTTGCCCTTGAGAACCATTTTATCAGTTTTACCTATGTGCACGCGGGAAACAGCATGGGCTTAGGTGACTATAAAAGTGAATTGTTGAATCTAGCCCGCCCTGGGCTTATGCTTTATGGCTTGTATCCCAGCGAGCAGTTAAAGACAAAGGTCCGTTTAAATCCGGTGATGAGTGTTAAAAGTAAGATTATTTTTGTTAAGACCATAAAGAAGGGCAATGGCATTAGCTATGGTCATACGTTTAAGGCCAAGGACGATACCACGATTGTCGTTTTACCTATTGGTTACAGCAATGGGTATTTGCGTGCCTTGTCCAACCAGGCATTTGTTTTAATCCATGGGTTGCGTTGCCCTGTGGTGGGGCGGATTACGATGGACCAGACCATCGTGGATATCACAACCCTGGCCCTTTCCGGTAAATTACCCTCCATAGGAGAAGAGGCTGTTATTATTGGGCATCAAAAAGACCAGGAAATTTCCTGTGATGAAGTGGCCGCTTGGGCGGCGACGATTTCATATGAAATTGCTTGTTCTTTGGGCAGCCGCCTGCCACGTATATATAGTAATTAGAATTTTGTTTTAATCGCTGTAAGGCCAATGATAAGAAACGTCAATGGTGCGATAAAAGCGCAGATCCAATCGGGCAAACCGCCACCCTTGCCTAAAGCCAATCCCACAGCATCCAGAACATAATAAATAAAACTGATGATAAGCGCCACGCCAATAGAAGCGAAAGTGGCGGCTTTTCTCTTGCTGGAATTGACTAAAACAAAAGGGAGCCCCGCTAAAACAATGACAATGTTGCGCAGTGGCAGAGCGATTTTTTGGAAAAGATCAACTTTAAGATTGTTGATGGCCTTCACTGCGCCGCTGTCTGAGAAACGGTGGATATATTCACTCAGCTGCCGGATATTCATGGCCGTAACATCCAGGCGCTGTTTAAGAAAATCTTTGGGGGTTTCTTTAATGTCCATTAGCTTTTCCGGATAAACTTTGACTTCACCGGGCACGTTAGGCAAGGAAGATTTATAGCTTGTAATTTGACAATCTAAAAATTTCCAGGCAATACCTGTCCATATTCCTTTTAAAGCCACAATTTTCTCCGTCATGTTTTGGTTTCTGTCATGCCCGATAATGGAGATGCCATTGAGTACATTCGTGTTGGGATCAAAAGTATCGATGAAAAAAAGCCGTCTTTTAAGACCGTAAAGAGATAAATCTTTGATTATCGGAAGCCCATGCGCTTTTTCAGCCAAGGTCACTTTGATTTGTGCGTCCCTGATTTCTTGGTTCATTAACGACGATCGAGGCACGAAACATTCATTGACCAAGAAAACACCAGCGGAAACCATTAAGGTAAAAATAATTGCCGGCCTTGTGACTTGCCAAAAATTCATGCCGCTGGTACGGATGGCCACGATTTCATTATGGCTGCTGAGGGTACTGTAGGTAAAAAGGACGGACATCAAGCAGGCCATAGTTGAGGTGTTGACGATAATCATCGGTAAAAAGGAAATGTAATATTGTGCAATGGTCTCAAAAGAGACCTTTTTGGCGATAAAATCCTGCAAATTACTAAAAGTATCAATGAGGATAAACAGAAAAGCGAAGGTGACAACCATTCCTATAAAAATGGTAATAATAGATTTAAGGATGTAACGGTCTATGATACGCATAGTTTCCAGTTCAGGATCAAGACGATGATGCCACCAATGATATCGGGAAACCACATCGTCAAAACAGGGTTCATGACGTTTTGAGTGGCCAGGGCCTGACAAGCCAAAGACAAAATATAATAAGGAGCGGCAAATAGTACCGCGAAAAGAATATTGGCGGATTTGGCCCGTTTATGAGTGATGACGGCAAAAGGAAAGCCTAAAAGGATAAAAAGTAAAGGCGTTAAAGACCAGGCTAAGCGTCTGTGGTATTCAGTCACCAAGGGAGCGGGATCAATGGACATTTTTTTTAATTCATTGATTTTCTGACTGAGTTCTTTAAGCGTCATGGCTTTTGGTTTCTTGTCTGTCTTAGTTTGTTTCTTCGATAAATCCATGGTAATAAAGGAATTTTGAAAGTTCAATTTGTAAAAATTGTCGGGATTTTTTAAGTCTGGCTCATCGGAAGTCCCATTGACAAGTTTTAAAAGGAGTTTGTCCTGGCCAGGGACTTTCACGAATTCCCCTTCTTTTGCTATAATGGTACGAGTTGGTTTGTTGGGCTGCGGCTGGTAAATCCTTACTCCGTAGAGATGGTAATTATCAATACGATAGATGAAGATAATGTATTTATCAAAAGCATTGATAAATGCCCCGGGTTCTAAAAGGGCTGTTGGATTCTGTGAACCGGTTTCTTGCAGGATACGCGTTTGGGCATCGTAAGCGTTGGGAATGATACGGTCATTGAGAATATGTACCAAGAGGCTTAAAGTGATACCGACAACAAATAGCGGAGTCAAGAGCTTGCGTAGATGAACACCGCTGGCACGCATGGCCAGAATTTCATTTTCAGCCGAGAGCCGGCCGAAAGTTAAAATCACAGTCACCAAACAAGCAATCGGTAGGGTATAACCTAAAAGAATGGGGGTATAGTAAAGAAAGATCTTGCTGATGGCCGCTAGAGAGACGCCTTTATTAATGACTTTATTGGCC
>JAJXTI010000091.1 GCA_021783915.1 bacterium | reverse complement strand
CACCATTAAAGTCAATGAAAATAAAAGTGCTGTGGTCCGACCGTGGAAGGGGAAATTCCTGGGGTACACCGTAACGATGGACAAAGCGGCGAGGCATCGGGCTTCAGAGCGTCAATTGAACGGTTTAAAGACAAAATCAGGGATATACTCCGAGGCAGGGGAGGATGTAACATCGGACGGTTCATCAAAGAGAAGCTAAATCCAATAGTACGTGGCAGGAAGAATCACTTCCGGTTATCGATGGTCAAGTGGATATTTGAAGAATTGGACGGATGGACACGGCGCAGACTTCGGGTCATACTTTGGCGTCAGATGAAACGTACAAAGACACGGGCGAGAAGACTGATGGGGCGCGGGATGGAAGAACAGCGTGCATGGATGTCAGCCGGGAATCAAAGAGGGGCATGGTGGAACGCAGGGGCGTCACATATGAATGAGGCGTTCCCAATGAAATACGTCCGTGAACTTGGGTTAGTAGAACTTCAAACAGTAAGCCTTTAACAACATTTTACGAACCGCCGTATACGGAACCGTACGTACGGTGGTGTGAGAGGACGGCAGGGGAAAATTAATAAAACAGTTGTGCTAAGGGGCGACTGAGAACCGGGAACAAATTGAGGAAGCCATTCGCATGAAAGCCTAGGAGCTTTATTTGCAGCGTTTGGGACGGGGTGGGGATCCTCAAAATGATTGGCTAAGCGCTGAACGGATGATCCTTCAAGATCAATAAGTACATTTGTCAAATTTAATTTGACCGAGTCCTTAACGGGGACTACCATGTGAGCGATTCTTAAGATGTTATGACAATGAAAATACCCTCTCACAAAACAAAAATCGTTTGCACCATAGGCCCGGCGTCCCGTTCTGTGTCTGTGATTGAAAGTATGATCAAAAACGGGATGAACGTGGCCCGGCTTAATTTCTCCCATGGGGATTTTCCCGAGCACAAAGAAGATATCCACAATATCCGTCAATCTTCCGCTAAATTAAAGCTGCCGGTCAGTATCATCATTGACCTTCCTGGTGTCAAAATGCGTATTGGTAATCTCAAAGATGGGGCTCTGCTGTTAAAAATGGGAGATCTTGTTACGTTGACGACCAAGAATGTCTTAGGGACAGCGGCTATAATACCTGTCAGTTATAAACGTTTGCCCCAAAGTGTCTCTAAAGGCAGCATTATTTTTCTTAATGATGGATTTATTCAGTTAAAAGTAGAGAAGGTTTCTGGTCACGATATACGCTGCAGGGTTGTTATAGGAGGCAAGCTTCTTTCTCATAAGGGCCTTAATTTACCGGGGGCAAAATTATTTATCGACCCCATTACCGAAAGAGACCTTGAGATTATCGATTTCGGGTTACAGCAGGGGGTCACCACCTTTGGGCTTTCTTTTGTAGAAAAAGCACAGGATATTATCAGGGTCAGGGAATTCGCCCAAAAAAGGGGTAAGACCGTTTATCTGGTGGCAAAAATCGAACGAAGCGGTGCGATTGAAAATATCGACGGGATTTTAAAAGCAACGGACGCGATCATGATCGCCCGTGGTGACCTTGGCATAGAAACACCCATAGAACAGGTGCCTATTGTCCAGAAGGAACTTATCCATAAAGCGAATGTTACCGGTCGTCCTGTCATAACAGCTACCCAAATGCTGGGGTCTATGACGCAAAATATCCGCCCCACCCGTGCGGAAGTCAACGATGTGGCTAATGCTATTTTAGATGGTACGGATGCCGTCATGTTGTCCGAAGAGACGGCGATCGGGGATTATCCTGTTGAGACAGTCAAGATGATGGTCAAGGTCGCAATGTCCACGGAGTCTCTATACCATAGCGGTCAATTGTCCAATGATATTCGTAGGCAAATAAGAAGTAAGGCCGGCGCCGACGGCTTGACCATACCTGATATTATTTCGCTCAATGTCGTTGATGCGGTACGAAAATTAAAGATAAAATATATATTGACCCAAGCGTCCAGCGGCTCGACTGCGAGGCATATTTCCCGCTTAAAACCGCCTTGCTGGATATTGGCTTTTAGCAATAGAAAGGAAGTATGTGATTTCTTAATCTTTTCTTACGGGGTCTATCCGTTTCTTATAAAGGATAAAGACAACAGTCATCCGGGTATCCTTTTAAACATCATTAAAGATTTTCATTTGGTTAAAAAAGGTGACCGAGCCATTATTGCCGAACGCAGATTTTCTCCCTACTCAGGTGTGACTGATTCATTAGGCATAGTGACTTTGCAATAGCAGGGTGTTTCCTTCTTGAATTCTGCAGTGAAACTTTTCGATGTTATCTTTTGTCTAATCCAGTGAAAGCCGCAAAATTGCCAATAAACAAGAGGGTCGATATGATTAACACAATTAAAATACTCCTTATATTCTTCCCCTTAAGTTTATTAACACCAAATGCTTATGCATATTTGGTTGTCATCGGAAAGCCTTCTTCCAGTCAGACGGTTGTTTCTCAGGATAAGCGCGAAGACAAGCATGGGCAACCTAAAGGGCAAGTTGTCAATCAGCACTTTAATATGATTAGTGTCACCAAACCCAGTAAACCACAACCAGCGCCAATCAATCGACGACAGCAGATGCAAATAAACCATCCGCGGCAATGGCAGCAAGCCGGATCGCAGCATTCACAACAGAATAATCCTCAGCAAATTCAGGTAAGCCATGCACCGCAGGGCCGGCCAATAGGGCAGGAACATCGGCAAGATAATGATCATCAACAATGGAAAGCTTCCCGATCTATTGTTTCTGAGCATGTCAAGAGATTCTCGGATTATGAGTATTGGCGGCATGTTAATGGCAGGGACAAACATATTCAATGGGGAACGCGTGTGTCTTTTTTGCCTGCCGGATTTCGACAGATTTGGGCAGGAGATATAAGGTATTATTATTGTGATGGAATTTATTATTTGGACCAGGACCAGGATTATGTGGTAGCTGCTCCACCGATAGGGGCCACCGTTTCCACAATCCCCGACGATTATCAGACCATATTTGTGAATGGTATAGTTTATTATGTGAGCAAGGGGGCCTATTATGTCAGTAACCCTCAAGGCTATCAGGTCGTCTCCCGACCAGTCCCTGTCATCGGTATGGGAATACAATCTGCATTTGTGCAGGGGGATTCATTTACAGTTAATATTCCAAATAACAATGGAGGCTATAGCGCCGTTGTCATCGAAAAAGCGGGTGGTGGTTTTATAGGTCCGCAAGGAGAATTTTATCCATATTTTCCTGCGGTGTCGCAACTGCAGGTCATGTATGGGCAATAGATTAAGATTTTCTTCCTAACCCTAACTGCCCAAAACTTTGTTATCAGCGCCCTAAAAAGTTTATTGACAGTTTTATGAAATAGAGGATAATTGATTCACTATAAAAATTTTTTAACCCCCGTCTTAGCGGGGCAGGGAGGCATTTATGAAGATTGAAAAAGATAATATAAAAACGAAGGTAACAAATAGAAAAGCCGTTGTCCAAGCTATTGCTAAACAGGACGTAGAGGCAAAAAGAGAGTCTAAATATTCTCCGGAGATTCAGGAGGCTATTCGTCTGAAAGCTTATGAATTATATGTTCAACGTGGGTATACCCCAGGTAATGAGATAGAAGATTGGTTAACTGCTGAAAGAATGGTTTTACAAGGTTCCCGCTAATATAGTTTTGTTGAAAATAATTTTAAAGAATTCGTGAATTTGCATGTTTTGTTTTTTGTGTATTGAGCTTTTCCTCAATGGCGAGGTGAGTATAACAAAAGTGTATTAACAAAAGGAGAGGGTAATGAAAAAGTCAATGGTTAGTTTAGGTTTAATGGGGTTGTTTTTATTAGCAGTCCATCCGGTTCTTGCCCAAGATGCTCAACCGATGGCAGGTGAAGACACTGCTGTCATGAATCAGGAAGCAACTGACAACAGCGCTACAGCACCAACAGAAGCCCCAGCTACAGATACGGGAAGCCAAACGAATACAGAGCAATCCGGATATTAATAGTACCGGATTTTGTTAATTTTATATAAAGCCTTCGTAAATAAAAATTACGGAGGCTTTTATTTTTTACGGATGTTATAATCATAAACAAGAGAAAATTTTTGATTCGGATCCATTGAAAATAGTTTTATGTTCAGGAGGAAACGTATGAATTGTCCCGTATGTTCCAAGGAGATGGTTGAAGAAGATTTTGGGCAAAAAGTTTTTGTTTGTGAAAATGGTTGCAAAGGCATGTGGACGGACCAAATATGAAACATATTTCTGAACGCGTTGTTTACGAAGGTCAATGGCTGTCCGTGCATGAGACCATTTGCAAAGGGAAAGATGGTATGGAAATAGTTTGGGAAAGTGTCCGCCGCAAGAAATCCTCGGTAGGTGTAGTCATTTTGGCTAAATTGGTCCCTTCAAATCGCATCATCCTTATTAAACAATATCGTCCCGCCATTCACGGGTATATTTTGGCTGTGCCGGCAGGGTTAGGCTTTGGGGATCCTGCGCATGCGTTGGTGGAGCTCAAAGAAGAAACAGGTTACAAGGGCAAAATTGTTTCCGTCAGTCCTGTGCTTAAAACAGGCGCCTCTTTAATTAATGACAATGCGTATATTGTTTGTGTGGATGTGGATGAACGAGACCCTGCCAACTTTAAGCCTCAACAAAGCCTTGAGCCCGGTGAAGACATTCAGGTATTTCTCCTTAAACCTCACGAGGCCAAGGACTTCTTGTTAGACCAACAAAAACAAGGCGTTCATATAGCTGCCAATCTCTGGTATCTTTTGGGCATTGGACAATGGTTTAAACATGCCTAAGGGCCCTAAATAATCCTTCCTCTTTATGCCTATTTGGCCTCAGATTTTATGGGTCTTAAGGTCTTTTGGCGTAATATTATTCCTGTCTCTTTGACAGCCTGGGCCACAGGAAGCTCGGTAGCTGCCATACCTTTGAATATCGAGGCGGCGGACAAGGCCAGCGTGCCTCAAGATGTTCAGGAGATTATTATCCCCATGGGTGCCACCATTCATATGGAGGGTTCCTGTTTATCTGCCATTTTAAAAATTGCTTTACTTTTTGGTCTATTTCACATGGATTTTACAAGTCCCATGGTCATTATCACAGCTGTAGGGGGGCCTTGTTCAGCGGTACGGTGATGGCGGGAACTCCGGGAGGATGTTTTTTAGGTGAACTTCTGATTGTTGTGCTGTATGGCTTCTCTATTGAGGCCCTGCCTATCATTTCTATGGTTGGAACTTTGGTTGATCCACCAGCGACCATGGTCAATGCGGTCGGGGACAATGTTTCCAGTATGTTAGTTTCCAGAATTAGGGGGGAAACATTGGCAGCAAGATGTAGTTTAAACGGAACTTTCATGGGTCTTGTGTGTTTAATAGGATAGAGATTAACAATATTTAAATAGCTAGGGAGGATTTATGAAAAAGTTATTATTTTTAGTAGCGGTAAGTTTAGGGCTTATTTTAGGCCCTTATTCTTGGGCCCAAAATACGGTTGCTCCAGCGTCTGTTACGGCGCCAGCAGTTCACCGGGTTGCCATGCATAAAAAGGGCAAACATGAACGCCATCCGGAAATTCGTATAGCTTTGCATAGACTGCGCATGGCTAAGGCAAATTTGGAGAAAGCCGCTCATGATTATGCTGGACATCGCGTCAAAGCCATTGAGTCTATTAAGACAGCTATCCATGAACTTGAAGAAGCTTTGAGATCAGATAAGACTTAAGGATTTTGAAGGTGTTGAAAATCAAAAAAAACCCGTCGTTTTTAGATGGGTTTTTTTGGTGTGCGCCCGGCAGGGCGCACTTACCTGAAGGTGCAAGCCCTTCACAGGCCTGACAGAGGGAACTGTTAGCCGCGGACGGCAAGGGTGTCCGTCGCGAGGCGGAATCTGAAGGGAGAGAGAGGTAAACCACTGGCCCGACGAACAGAAAGCGCCTAGGGGTGAATGTGCTGGATAAGGGATTCAATAGAAGGCCACCGTCGGAAGCAGTGGATGGAATCCACGAGTCATGGCGGGGCGGTTATATGGGGAAAGAGACGCAGTCACAAAGAGTTCAATTATATGAAACAGGGCGTTATTTTTTATATAAAGGGAATTGACATTGTCTAAATCAGGGGTAAGATAAAAAAAGATAAAGATTTTATTAATATTTGTTAGCAAGAAGGGGATTGTATGAAAAAATTAGTTTTACTAATGGCAGCAGTTTTTGTTGTAGCAACAATCATTGGCTGTAGCAAGAAGAAAAATGCTGAAGAAAATGTTTTAGATAATATGAGTAATGGTGCGACCTCTGAAAATGTAGTGTCTGTGACTGATGCGTCAGCAGGCAGCAATGGTACCGTGCCCGTGGTGGTCGATAATGCCGAAGCAGTACCACAGACAACAGGCGAGATGGCCACAGGTGCTGAAACTACCGATAAACCTACTCCTAAGCAGATCCAGCAAGCTTTAAAAAATGCTGGATTTTATGCAGGTAAAATTGATGGAAACATTGGTCCGAAAACCAAGAAGGCCATTGAAGCATTCCAGGCCCAAAATGGTCTTAAGGCTGATGGTAAAGTGGGGGTTAAGACTTGGAAGGTTCTGTCCGCCCATTTAAATCAAGCAACAGAAGTGGCTAATCCTACAGCCCAAGCCCAAACGGTTGGCCAATAGTGGACTTTTCTAAAATATTTGACAAATTATGGAAAGTAAGTCATACTTCATAGACGAGAAAGGTAAACATCTTCTTGTCGCAATAAGTTTTGCGAGCTGTTTACCAAAAAGCAATGAACAAGGAGGAAGTAGTAATGGCAAAAGGTAAAGTAAAGTGGTTTAATAATCAAAAGGGTTATGGTTTTATTACTCCTGAAAACGGCAAAGATGTTTTTGTGCATCATACCGCGATTAAGAGTGATGGCTACAGGACCTTAGAAGAAGGCCAGGCTGTTGAGTTTGATATTCAACAGGGCCCTAAGGGGGAACAAGCGATTAATGTGGTGAAGGTTTAACAACGACTTTAAAAAAATAAAAGTTAGATAAAA
>JAJXTI010000090.1 GCA_021783915.1 bacterium | reverse complement strand
GGCGCGTACTCGGCCAGATAAATGGCCACTCCCAATCCAAACAGTACGGCCAACAGAATCGCCACCAAGGACGTCACACAAGTACCAAAAATAAATGGCAAAGCGCCAAATTGCTCGGTCACCGGATCCCAGGTACTATGATAAAGAAAGCCCACCCCGAATTTTTCTAGGGACGGGAGCGAAGACAACACCAGTTGAAAAAAAATACCAGCAACGATTATAAGAAGAGAAACTGGAAAAAAAGCCAACACCCTTCTAAAAATGACGTCGCTGGTATCGTAACGACTCATATTAATAAAATACCATCAATACTTGATCATCTCAAGTTTCTTTTGTATCTTTTCCACCAAGTCCAATGGCAGCGGGGCATAGTCCAATTGCCCGGAGTATTTCTGTCCATCGGTGATGGCCCATTTGACGAAATTGACAATGGCCTTGCCTTTGACCGGATTACTGCTCATATTTTGATAAATCAAAAGCCAGCTGAATCCGGCAATCGGATAGGCTTTCGGGTTTGAACTATTGACAATAGAAACCCGAAAATCAGCGGGGATGTCCACTCCTGAAGCAGCTTCAGATGTAGTATCTATGGTAGGCTCCACAAAATTACCGCTTTTATTTTGCATGACAGCATAGGTCAGTTTGTTTTCAATGGCATAAGCCAACTCCACATACCCAATACTACCAGGGCTTTGTGTGAGGATACCGGAAACACCCTGATTGCCTTTGCCCCCCAAACCAACCGGCCAATTAACCGATGTACCCTTGCCGACCTTGGATTTCCATTCTGGGCTGACCGAACTTAAATAATCGGTGAATATAAACGTCGTCCCGCTGCCATCCGAACGATGTGCCACTACAATGGCAGAATTAGGCAGATTGATGCCGGGATTTTGTTCGGTGATGCGAGGGTCATTCCATTGGGTGATTTTTCCTAAATAAATATCCGCTAAAATATCTGGAGTCAGTTTCAAACCGCCCCCTACACCAGGCAAGTTATAAGCAATTGCTTCCGCACCCATAACCAAAGGGATATGGTAAATCCTTCCAGGAGCCTGGGCCATCTGATCCGGAGTCATGGGGCCATCGGTACCGCCGAAATCCACGGTCTTGACCGTTATTTGTTTAATACCGGCACCGGAACCGATCGCCTGGTAATTAAACTGAATATTCGGATCAATGCTGGAATAAAGCTCAAACCATTTGGTGAGGGCGGGATAAATAAAGGTCGATCCGGCACCATTGATCAGGATGGAATTCGCCCAAGCCAAGGTTGACACAGCTAATATTGCCATCAACACAAACAATTTCTTCATAAAATCTTCCTTTCTTTTAACAATTAGAAGTTAAAATTAATGTCTGTTTGAACAAGGTCTTGTGGGGCCTTTTGAGCTAAAGCCGCGACAGAGCTAAAGGGCTTATAGACATGAGTATGGTAATACATGACCGTCAGGTAAACATTCTTTGCCAAACCGATATCAATCTCATTTTGCCAACCAGCGGCACTACTATCCCCTCCATAAAAATCATCACTCAAGATAGAATCCAGCCAAGAGTCCCTTTCCACAACTTTATAAAAACTTTTTAATTTCCAAGTACCCCAACCATTGATACTAGGATTCCCCATATAAGCCCCCATCATCCACGCGGAATTATTCTTGGAAAGGCTTGGGTTATTCGCGTATTCACCAAACACTCCCGCTTGAGGGATATAAATAGAGGGAGGAAGCAATTCTCCAAAGGGATCATTCATACCAAGTTCCGCCGCACCAACTATGGCACGATAGTTATAGGCCAAGCCTGTCCCGCCTGTTATAGCTCCGGGGGTATTCGTTCCAGAGTTATTGGTAAACATGATGTGAGACGGATTATTAATATCATACCAAGTTGCAGCTGTCTTGTAATAAATCTTTTCAGTTAAGTCCCCCCTAATACCACCCTGTAAGGCAAGCATATACGGATTGGTTCTTGTGATTGAGCTAGGGGCACTATCGTGAAGTACAAAAACAGTGTCTGTAGAAAAAGCCGTCGCATAATTATTTAATTTCTTTTGAAGTTCAATAGAGCCACCTTCCGGGGTGATATCCGGATCCCAAAGCATGGTACCTGGCTCCCACAAGGGATTGTCCATTTTTCCACCCTTTAAAGTTACGTAGGCATTAGGTGTATAAATAGCGTAAGCCTTGTTCAAAGTAACGCCAGCCTTGCCAAAATCATCAAGACTGGAACTATTGCCGCCTAAAGTTTCGTTATTGCTACGTGCGGAACCACCATCGGTCGCAATACCAATAATGGCTTTAACTTTGTCATTGATTTGATCTTCGAAATTAACACGCGCGCGGATTCGTACCCGGTTACGGGCATAATTAGTGCTGCCGTTGACCTGTTTCTTCTCCCATTGGTCACGCAAGCGAAAATCCCCGCCTACTTTTATATTACTCACCCAACCAGGAAGTTGGCTCTTAAAACTAGCTTTCTGGGCTTTTTCCTCATCACTGGAAATTTCTCCCTTTATTTGAGTAGCTTCTTGGTTCGTTAAAATACCTTTCTCCACTAATTTTTGGACAAGCGCGTCTACTGTTGTAGTAGCCATACTCATCCCCTGCCAGGCTAAAAACACACCTAAGGCCAACAACCATGCTGTTTTTTTCATGACTCCTCCTCTTGACTTGGGGTTAAAGTTCTTGTAACTGAAGCACTTTCATAGGGAATAAAGATTAAAATAATCACGGAATTAATATAAAACACCATTGTTAAGATTAAATTAAGAAAGGATGAAGTCTTAATAAAACCCTAAATTTTTTCTAAATCAAAACGGAGAATTAAATCAATAATGAATTGAAAAATATCGAGAGTCATAAACTCCTCCTGGTAAATTAAATACAAACGCAGTGTAGAAGTTTTATATTAAGGAAGGATAAAGAAGAAAATATTATTTAATTAAGAAGATCCGAAAAAGGAGTCTAATGATTAGTCTAACGTCTAAAACGTGTTAGGGGCAACGCAGGCATGTAAATGTATGTCTATCTTACAAACATGGTCAATAAACCAAGTTTGGGTCCAATGGTAAACATCTTTGACAAATTCTGGTGTGGCTCCTTCTTTCTTAAAACGCTCCTGGTAAACTGCAAATTGGTGAAGAAACTTTTCATGCGCCGATTTATTCTGAGCCGCCACCGGGCAATGTTTCTCTATCATACATTTTTCCTCATAATGGAAATGGTTTTTCCCATAGCTATTCAAATAATCAAGAATATTGGAAACTCGTACTTCACTGTAGCCCTCGCTTAAAATAATCTCCTCCAAATTATTGACGTATTTAAATAAAATTTTATGCTGGGCATCAAGATCTAACATGCCGGTAGAGTATTCCTCTTTCCATTCTATCATGTTATTCTCCTCTCTTTCTCTCAAGGAGGGGCCTAGCTCAATATTTGTTCCAAAATAGGAATCAAATAATCGTCAAGATCACTTTTATTAATAAAAGCCTCAACCGCTCCCTTACGATAAACAAAAGGTATCTCTTTGGAATTAAAAAGAGTCAACATAAGAATATGGCATTGAGGATCTGCCTGTTTAATCTGCGCTGCCGCTTCTAAACCACTGATGCCGCCTAGTTGAAAATCCATAATCACGACCTGTGGCTTTTTTTTCCTGGCCAAAAGCACCCCTTCTTCTCCAGAAGAGGCCTCCAGTAATTTTGCTTGCACGTCATGAATCTCCAAAAAATGGCACAAGGCCTGGCGAAATTCTGTATGGTCTTCAACAATTAATATCGAAGGTAACATTATAATTTAGGATATAGGAGGAAGGCCTTTGTAACAATCAGGCTTAACACGTATCAAAGTACGTAAAAGCACGTAACTAGACGAGCCCTTTGGAGATGGCGTATTTGACAAGACCTGCGGTGGTTTTAATCCCTAGTTTATGGATCAGATGACTGCGGTGGGTCTCAACCGTGCGTATACTGATTTTTAATTGAGAAGAAATGTTTTTGTTCGCATGCCCTTGGGCGATCAAATTCAGAATTTCCTTCTCCCGGCTGGTTAAAATCTCCAGGGATGTCTGCTCAGCCTGGTCCAGGGAACGCACATATTGCTGAGTGATGACTTCCGACATCCCCGGTGAAATAAAGTTCTTACCGCGCATGATCGTTTTGATGGCCAAAACTAATTGCTCAAAAGCACTGTCTTTAAGCACATACCCTTTAGCCCCCGCGGCCAGGGCATGTTTGAAATGCTGAGAGTCATTTTGCATGGTTAAAATCAGACATTTTATTCTCGGAAAATCCCGGCCGATTTCTTTTAAAGTAGTCAGCCCATCCATGTTAGGCATGGACAAGTCCAATACGACACAATCTACCTTTGCGGAGGCCAATTTATCTAACAGTTCCTGTCCATCCTGGACTTGTGCGACCACTTTAAAATCTTTCTCTTGTTCCAATAATTTCTTTAACCCCGCTCGAAACATAGCGTGGTCATCAGCTAGGATGATACGCGTGCTCATAAATTAACTTTCTTGGATAGGAACATCAAGGGCCATGATCGTCCCTTGAGAGGATCCGCTGTTAAAAGTGATGGTCCCCCCTAATAAATTCGCACGTTCGCGCATGGTGGCAAGCCCCAAACCAGAAGATTTTATCCCAATATCAAACCCTTGACCATCATCTTTTATGATAATTCTCAATTGCCTCCTGACTTTCGATATCCGAATCTCAACTTTTGTGGCTTTGGCATGTTTGATAATATTAGTCAAAGCTTCTTGTACTATACGAAACACATTAATCGTAGGGGCCTTGAAATTGAGATGGTCTATATTGCCATGATGTAAACCTATCCTTAACTGACTGCTTTGTTTTATTTCTTTGCACATCAAATCCAAAGCAACGCCCAAGCCAAGACCCTCCAATGTCGCTGGTCTTAATTGCATGGCCAGGTTTCTGGACTTCTCGATGATACCGTTAAGATACAACAAAATCCGTTCCTGTTCCTTTGGCCTATGATCGGTCTTTCCCTTTTTATACTCTTGAAGCCAAAATGACTGTAAAAACATTTTAAGGGTAGCCAAAGACTGCCCTAAGTCATCATGCATGTCGTTAGCAATTCTCTGGCGCTCAGCCTCTTGGGCAGCAATGATACGTTGAGGCAACTGTTTGATTTGTTCTTCCATCAACTTACGCCGGGTAATTTCATTACGGATAGACACATACTGATAGGGCCTACCTTTGTCATTAAGAAATGGGACAATGGTGGTATCCACCCAATAAAAAGAACCGTCTTTGGCCTTGTTGCGTATCTCACCTTTCCACACTTGACCGTGGGCAATGGTTCGCCAAAGATCCCGAAAAAACTCTTTCGGATGATAACCGGAATTAATGATACGGTGGTTCTGGCCTAAAAGTTCCTGCTGGGAATATTTTGAAATCTTACAAAAGGTATCGTTGACATAAATAATATCGCCCTTCTGATCGGTAATAGCCACAATAGAGGAAGTGTCCAAAGCAAACTTGATGTCAGCTAATTCTTTGAGGGTTTTTTCAAGAGTGTCCATAATTGGGCATTATAACACTCCGCTTGTCATCCCAGCAAATGCTTAATAAAATTCCCTTTTGTTAATCTTGTTTGCGGGTCTTTCCGTGGCGATTAGCGGTGGCTTTTTCATCTATGGCTTGAACATTCTGAGGGCAAGAACCAAAAACAGTTATGACATGCATACCACTAAAAAATTTCTCGGCCTCTTGCATCTGCGCAGAGTCCATCGGTTTGATGGCACAAGCACGCAAGGGCGTATTAAGCTCTATTTCATCAGGATTGATGTTCCTGGCCACATCAGCGATATCTTTTACTTTATCTATATTCTGTGGCATAAGCATAATCTGCAATGCAAATTTACCTTTATAATGCTGGCGAAAAATTTTAAGACCTTGGACAATCTTTTCAAATGAAATTTTCCAATTCCCGTTTATGTAATCAAAGTCCTTCTGAGTCCCCGCGTCCAATTTTGCCAATACAAAATCTGCCTTGGCTAAATCCTGCTGGACATCGTCCATGTAGATCATGGCGCTATTAGTAATGACTGCCACATTTTTTTTGTAGGAAACTTTGACAGCATCAATCATTTCTCCCAAATTAGCAGCTAGGGTCGGCTCTCCCCGACCGGAGAAAGTGATATAATCAATGGCATGTAAATGGACCTTGTGAAGTTCTTCTATGATTTCATTCACTGACACGTGACTGTATCTATGGTTTTCCAGTTGGGACGTCACACCTAATTGACAATAGATGCAATCCATATTACAAATTTTCTTTGAACGAGATAATGGATCAATGCCCAAAGAGTAGCCTAGGCGCCAAGAATAAACAGGACCATAGATATGATGGAAGGTTTTACTCATTCATGTAGAGATTTTATTCTAATCATAAGACTATACATACTAAAACTATTAAAGTTGATAACAAAAGGACTGCCATGGCTTTTCTATAATGCCAACATAAATCAACGTGACTGATCTAACTCATATTATCCTCCCTGAACCCTCTTTGCGGCCAACATGTTCCCTTCAAGAGGGTTATAAATGGGCTTATGTTCCCTAAAAATTCTAATTTTTATACTAATTTAGAAATCGGGATAAGAAAATCGGATTATTTACTCAGAAATTACGTAAAACTACGTAAAGACGAAAAAAGTTTATAATTAAAAGGCGGGAAAACCCTCACATGGCCTTGGGAGTTATGCTCGGTCTTGTGGCCATGCTTCTTATCACTAACCTTATTGACCCCTTACCAATGCCTTAAATCCACACCAAAACCTCATTAATTAACAACAATCTCTAATACTTTTGTATCAGCGGCTTCGAACGTTTTCGGAGTCATGGGGTTACGGAAATATTGATTTTAGGTGTTGTTACCGACATGCCTGTATCCGGTGTTGTAACAGGATTCTCCGGTGCTACAGATGTAGCATGCGTTGGCGGGGCATTAGCAATGTCTAAAATCTTTACTTTAAAATTCAGTTCTTTACCCGCCAATGGATGGTTGAAATCTAGCACCACTTTATCCCCCTTAATTTGAGATATAACGGCAGGGAAACTGTTACCATCAGGCGCTTGGGCTTGCAAAACCATACCGACTTTAAGTTCGGTACCAGAAGGCATGCTGCTTTTGGGAAACTCCTTAAA
>JAJXTI010000007.1 GCA_021783915.1 bacterium | reverse complement strand
GGCACCATTGATTGATCTGACTGACTTGTTCGAAAGGCTGGATGCGGTTAATGTCATCCATTACTTTCTCATCAAAGTCCTGCACCCCTAAAGAGATGCGATTAAACCCCAATGAACGCAACACTTTCAGTTTGCTCAGAGGCACCGTGCGGGGGTCCACTTCAATGGCAATTTCTTCTTTGTAATCGATATCGAACAGAGACTGGATTTTGGCAAAAAGCCTTTGAATTTGTTCTTCAGACAAGTAAGTGGGAGTCCCTCCTCCCCAGTGCAGTTGGCGAATCAATTTACGGCGGCCAATGTAGGAGGCGACCATATCCACTTCATTAAACAGATGCCGAAGGAACTCATCTCCCACTTTCGGTTCATTGCCCCGTATGACCTTGTTGCAGGCACAGAAATAACAGAGGCTTTCGCAAAAAGGAATATGGATATACAGCGATAAAGTTTTATCGTTTTGGCCGAACTCTTTTAATTTCTCTATATAAGTCTGGGAGGTAAAATTTTTGTCCCATTCCGGTGCGGTCGGATAGCTGGTATATCTTGGCCCTGCGACATCGTATTTAGAAAGGGTTTGTTTGTCAATAATCAAAGACATGGGGATAATTGTAATGATTACCTTGGATTTTGCAACAGCAAAATCCTCCCAAAGGACGATTGTCTGGCGGAATAAAAAAAAGGCTGCCCCCTATTGGGATTGCCCTCTTTAAATTTCTCATTGAAGATTTATATGGTGGAAAAAGTGGCCTCTGAAGTTGTCAGATCAAAATTTTTGACTGTCCCTTGGGCATCAAAGAGTATGACTAAATGCTTTTCATCAGCGTGTCTGTTGCAAACGATCCCTAAGGTAAAGAGGCAGCCAAGAAAATCGGCCCCCCCATGCGTCTCTTTGGAGAAGCGGTATGTCCACATTAAATCACCATTGGCGTTAAATTCCGTTTTTAAAGGGTCGCCATACATCGCACGGATCTCTTCTTTGGTGGTTTTACCCTTGACAATTTTTTGTGAGACCGTCTCTACTGTTTCATTCATGATGACTTTATTACCATAGGACGCACATCCGGTCAAAGACAAGGCTGATATAACTAAAATTAAAACCACTTTGCTCATTTTGTCATTTCTAAATATTCATTAAATAAATTCAACGTAGGTTCGATTGCCGGTGCATTTTATTCATCTTCGCAATATGCTTAACACTAATGGTTTTAGGACAAGCGGCTTCGCATTCGTATTCGTTGGAGCAGTTGCCGAAGCCTTCTTGGTCCATTTGCTTGACCATATTCAAAGTACGGGCTTTCAATTCAGCAGAACCCTGCGGTAAGGTATTAAGATGATCGATTTTAGCGGAAACAAACAGCATGGCGGAAGCATTCGGGCAGGCCGCTACACAGGCCCCGCAGCCAATACATTGGGCCGCATCCATGGCCCATTCGGCCTTGTCTTTGGCGACCGCAATGGCATGGGCATCGGGAGCTTGGCCGGTTTTAATGGAAATAAACCCTCCGGCCTGAATGATACGGTCAAAAGCTGAACGGTCCACTGAAAGGTCTTTGATAACCGCAAAAGCCTTGGCCCGAAAGGGCTCAATGACAAGCGTCTGTCCGTCTTTAAAGTGACGCATGTGCAGTTGGCACAGTGTCGTTTCCTTCATCGGCCCATGAGCCTGGCCGTTCACAACCGCCCCGCACATTCCGCAAATACCTTCACGGCAATCATGGTCAAAAGCAATGGGGTCTTTATCTTCCCTGGTCAGCCTCTCATTGACCACATCGAGCATTTCCAAGAAAGACATGTCAGTGTCTATATCTGCGGCCTGGTAAGTTTCAAACCCACCCTGAGATTGGCAATTTTTCTGTCGCCAGACTTTTAATGTAAGATTGATTTTTTTGCTCATACGATTGTCCCGCTACTTATATGATCTTTGCGCTAAATGCACTTCTTCAAATTTTAATTCTTCTTTGTGCAGTGTTGGATTTTGGCCCACTCCGTTAAACTGCCATGCCGCCACATAACTAAACACATCATCACGCCGCAAGGCTTCGCCTTCAGGCGTTTGATATTCTTCCCTGAAATGTCCGCCGCAGGACTCGGCCCTATGTAAAGCATCCGTCACCAGAAGATCGGCAAATTCCAGAAAGTCCCCGACCCGTCCGGCACGCTCAAGGGCCTGGTTAAGCTCCTGCCCCGAACCTAAAACATTCACGTTTTTCCAAAATTCCTCGCGGATTTGCGGGATTTGTTTCAAGGCTTCTTTTAAACCTGCTTCATTGCGGGCCATGCCGCATTTATCCCAAAGTAATTTCCCTAATTGGCGATGAAAATCATCAACAGTACGCTTACCTTTGATCGAAAGCAATTTGTTTATATTATTTTTAATATCAACTTCCGATTTTTTAAACTCTGCATGATCTTTAAATTTGGCTTGTGCCGGTTTATTTTTGGCAAGATAATCACCGATGGTGTAGGGCAAAACAAAATAACCGTCCCCTAAACCCTGCATAAGAGCGCTTGCCCCTAAACGGTTGGCCCCGTGGTCGGAAAAATTGGCTTCTCCAATGACAAAAAGTCCCGGCAGATTGCTCATTAATGTATAATCCACCCACAAGCCGCCCATGGCGTAATGCACCGCGGGATAAATCATCATCGGAGTTTTGTAGGGATTTTCATCAACAATTTTTTGATACATATCAATCAAATTACCGTAACGTTCCTTGATAAGTTCAGGTCCCGTACGTTTAATGGCATCGGCAAAGTCCAGATAAACGGCCTGCCCGGTTGGACCGACTCCCCTCCCGGCATCGCATTGCTCTTTGGCATTGCGTGAGGCAATGTCGCGCGGCACAAGATTACCAAACGCCGGGTATTTGCGTTCCAAAAAATAATCGCGTTCACCTTCCGGTATCTGCTGCGGCGGGCGTTTATCTCCAGGGTTTTTAGGCACCCAAACCCGGCCATCGTTGCGCAAACTTTCACTCATCAAAGTCAATTTGGATTGGTAGTCTCCATGAACGGGAATGCATGTGGGATGGATTTGCGTATAGCAGGGATTGGCAAAAAAGGCCCCCTTTTTATGGGCCCGCCAACTGGCGGTCACGTTGCTTCCTTTAGCATTGGTGGAAAGATAAAACACATTGCCATATCCACCGGTTGCCAATACAACCGCGTCCCCTACGTAAGGTTCAATTTGGCCAGTCAGGAGATTACGTACCACAATGCCGCGCGCCACACCATCAATAACGACCAAATCCAGCATCTCCGTGCGCGGATGAAGTTTTATTGAGCCTTTGGAAACTTCTTTCATCATGGCCTGGTAAGCCCCTAACAAAAGTTGCTGGCCGGTTTGCCCCCGGGCATAAAAAGTGCGTGAAACCTGGGCACCTCCGAAAGAACGATTGTCTAAATAACCACTGTATTCCCGGGCAAAGGGTACGCCTTGGGCCACGCATTGGTCAATGATACAGTTGCTGACTTCAGCCAAACGGTAAACATTAGCTTCGCGGGAACGGAAATCCCCCCCTTTGATAGTGTCATAAAAAAGGCGTTTGACACTGTCGCCGTCATTAGGATAGTTTTTGGCGGCATTGATACCTCCCTGCGCGGCAATGGAATGGGCCCGTCGAGGGGAGTCTTGAAAACAGAAACTTTCCACTTGATAGCCTAATTCGGACAAAGAAGCGGCTGCCGAACCGCCAGCCAAACCGGTCCCAACGACCAAAATCTTATATTTACGCTTATTCGCGGGGTTGACCAGCTTGGCGTTGAATTTAAAGTTGGTCCATTTATCTTTAAGAGGGCCTTGTGGAATTTTGGAATCGAGCATAGGTTAAACTTTCAAAACATACAAGACATATAATGGGATCGAGCTGTATCCGATAACCATGGCCACGGCAAAAAGACGGCTGAATTTCTTAAGCCCCCTGGTCACGTGAGTGTCATTAAAAGCAAAGGTCTGGATAAAACTTTGAACGCCATGAGCCAAATGCAACCCTAAAAAACACATCGCCAGCACATACAACCAGCTGTGCAAAGGGTCTTTAAAAGAATTAACGACCACACCATAAAGACCATAACTCTTGCCATTGATAATACTACGGGAACCTTCATGGTTGGACCAGGTAAAATCATATAAATGCCAGATTAAATACAATAAAAGGTAAGTACCGCTGTAAGGCATAAGCCGCGTGGCCCAAGAACGCGGGCCTTTGGAATTATCCACTATGTAGCGTTTTAATCCCCCTTTGGCACGGATATTTTGGACTATTAAAACGGTCACTCGTTCAACGTGGACAAAAAAGAGCAAAGCCAAACCCCATTCAGCAATTTTCAAGAATGGCCCTAAATGTTCTAATTTTTCGGCGTAACCGTTAAAAGTTTCCGGCCCGCCGTAAATAAATAAATTGCCCGCTAAATGGGCAATGACAAATAAAATTAGCAGAAGACCTGTGAGGGCTACGGTTTGTTTTCTTGTGATGGAACGTTGAATATCAAAAGTCTGGTAAGACATAATTGATTATCATAAAACGATTTTGGCCAATGTACGATAAAATTTTAAAAATTATTTTATTTCTTATAAATACCCACCAATTGAGTCTTGTCTAAAATGTGACCTTTAATGATTTCCAACAGTCCCTTGGCTGAACCATTTTCATTCATAGTGAAGTTGGTGTCTACGGCATAAAGTTCGAAAATATAGTGGTGGGCTTTACCATCGGGTGGGCAAGGCCCTCCATAATGGAATTGACCAAAATCGTTTAAGAGTTCGTTTCCAGGCACGGAATTTTCGACAATAATCTTTGTTTGAGGCGTAATATTATAAACCGCCCAATGGACCCAATCTCCTGCGGGGGCGTCTGGGTCATGGACGATTAAAACCAAGCTTAGGGTATGGGCAGGGATATTCCTGATGACCAAAGGAGGGTTTACGTCAGATCCTGTACAGGTGTATTGATAAGGGATGTCTCTATTGTTGCCAAAAGCAGGGCTTGTAAGGTCTAAGTTCCCTTGGGCCAGGGCCTGTGAAAAAGACATCAAAGAAAAAATAAAAAAGAAATAAACAGTTTTCATATTTTAGAAATTGACCAAATGCTTTATGGATAGTTCCGTCAACTCTCTGCCTCGTGAAGTACGGCGTAGGAAGCCGGTTTTTAAAAGGTAGGGTTCAACAACGTCTACCAAAGTGTCAACTTCTTCGTTGAGCGTGGCGGACAAAGCCTCAATACCGACCGGCCCCCCCTGATAGTGGGACTTTATAATCTTCAAAAGCCTGCGGTCTAAATCATCCAAGCCATATTCATCAATACGTAAGGCCTTCATACAATCCTTGACCACTGCCTCATGGACATGGCTTTTACCCGTCTTGACCTGGGCATAGTCCCGGCAGCGACGGAGCAATCTATTGGCCACCCGCGGCGTCCCTCGGGAACGGATGGCTATCTCATCAGCGGCTTGAGGGTCAACGGCCACATTAAGTTTCATGGCTGAGGCTTTGATAATAGTGGCCAAATCGTTTTTTTCATAAAACTCTAAATGGTGGAAGATGCCGAAACGGTCTCTTAAGGGTGTTGCCAGCAGACCGCTGCGCGTGGTAGCGCCGATCAAAGTAAACGGTTTAAGGTTAAAGTTGATGGTCTTGGCATACGGCCCTTTGTCTACAATAAAATCAATTTTGAAATTCTCCATGGCAGGATATAAGAATTCTTCCACCGTTTTAGAAAGCCTGTGAATTTCATCGATAAAAAGGATGTCCCCTTTTTCCAGATTGGTCAATATGCCGATAAAATCCCCCGCCCGTTCAATGGCAGGGCCCGAAGTAACGGTAATACGGCTGTTCATTTCATTGGCAATGATATGGGCAAGCGAGGTCTTTCCTAAACCGGGAGGCCCGGAAAATAACGTGTGTTCTAAAGGTTCCTTTCGGTTCTTGGCAGCCTCAATGGAAATCTTAAGGGCGGAAATGACCTCTTTCTGGCCAATAAACGCATGGAGTTTCTGGGGCCTTAAAGAAAGGCTGACAATTTCATCTTCCTGGATTTGTTCGTTAATGATTAGTCTTTTAATCTCTTCCATAGTTTAACCTTCCTAACCTTGGTGGTTAGGAAGGTCTCCAGAGGGAGCTGCTTCATGGGAAAAATTACGGACAATCTCAATGTCATCAAAAGCCCGCCGCTGAAAGGCCAGAATTTCTTTAAGCCTGATCAACTCTAAAATGGCCACAAAAGTACAGATAATTTCTATTTTACAGGAAGCTTTGCTGAATAATTCGGCCATAAAGATTTTGGGGGAACCCACCAAACTATGAAGGATGGCATGGGTTTGGCCTTCTATCGTAAATTGATCCTCGTGGACTTGATAGGTTTGCTTTTCAGGCACCTTGATAAGGGCCGTATTAAGTGCATTAATCAAATCAAAGAGGCTCGCTTCAATAAAAACTTCTTTGGAATCTTCTTTAATTTCATCCAGGGCCTCTTGGTCAACCAAGCGGGTAAACAAAGTTTGACGAAAAGCTTCTTTTTCTTTCAGGTTCTCGGCTATTTGTTTAAATTGTTGATATTCCTGTAAACGGCGTACCAACTCGCTCCTTGGGTCTTCTGCTTCTTCCGGGCCGGTCAAAGGGTCTGCTGGAAGCAGCATTTTAGACTTAATTTGCATTAAGGTGGCCGCCATGACCAAAAAATCCCCTACCACTTCCAAATTTAACAATTGCATCGTGGTAATATAGCCCATGTATTGGTCCGTGATAGTTGCTATGGGAATATCGCAAATGTCGATATCATCCTTCTTAATTAAGTACAGAAGAAGATCCAAAGGGCCTTCAAATTTTTCAAGTTGGATTTTGTAGGGCATACTCTGTTATGGGCCGAAAACAGCTTCACGGACTTCAATCATGGTTTTATGTGCTATGGACTTGGCTTTTTTAGCCCCTTCATTTAAAATATCGCGGATACGGTCTTTGTCTTTTTCGAGTTCATTACGTTTAGCTCTCATAGGGGCCAAATATTTAATGATGCGCTGACCCAAAATGCTTTTACATTCTATACAGCCCTTCTTGCTCCCAGTGCACCAGTCATAAACATCAGGAGCTAAATCCGGCGCGAAAACTTGGTAATAACTATACACATTGCAATATTCAGGACGGCCAGGATCACTTATGCGGATCCTTTGAGGATCTGTGATCATTTTAGTGCTTTTCTTGACAATGTCACTTTCAGAATCTGATAAATTAATGGCGTTATCGTAACTTTTACTCATTTTGCGCCTGTCAATACCCAACAACCGCGGAGTTTGGGTCAAAATAGGGTTACAATCAGGAAAAAGTTCTTTTTTATAGAAAAAATTAAAACGTCGGGCAATTTCACGGCAGAGTTCAAGGTGCGGCAGTTGATCTTCACCGATAGGTACCGCGGTCGCTTTATAAAGCAGAATATCGGCGGCTTGCAGGACCGGATATCCTAAAAAAGCATACGTTTGAAGGTCTCGGCTGCTGATTTCTCTTAATTGTTCTTTATAGGTGGGGTTACGTTCCAACCAGCCAAGCGGTGTAAGACAGGAGAGGACCATTTGTAATTCTAAATGCTCAGGGACAGAGGACTGGACATAGAGAATGGATTTATCAGGGTCAATACCGCAGGCGATCCAGTCAATGGCCATGTCCACAATGTATTCATTTAACCGCCGACTATTTTCATATTCGCCCATGAGCGCGTGCCAATCAGCTATAGCAAAAACACATTGGTAATCTTTCTGGAGATTGACCCAATTTTGCAAAGCCCCCAGCCAATGACCCAAATGCAATTTGCCGGTCGGCCGCATTCCACTAAAAACAGTCTTAGACATAATTAAAGTTTACGGGCAATTTGTTCGATATCGAAGGCCTCAATAATATCCCCAGCTTGAATATTCGTAAAATTATTGAGAGTAATTCCGCATTCAAAATTTTCGGCCACCTCTTTGACGTCATCTTTAAAACGTTTTAGAGAACTTACATGGCCCGTAAAAATCACCTCGCCGTTGCGTAAAATATCAATTTGGCTTTTGGAACGAATTTTGCCTTTATGGACATAACAACCGGCCACAATTCCTGACCTGCTTAATTTAAATACCAGGTGCACTAACACCATACCAACATAATTGCGTTTAAGTTTAGGCGCCAAAAGGCCTTCCAATGCTTTTTTAATATCATCCACAGCATCATAAATAATACGGTACTTGCGCACATCAACCGGAGTCTTTTCCAGTTCTTCCTTGGCTTTTGTGTCAACGGCAACATTAAAAGCAATAATAATAGCATCGGAAGCCAGGGCCAAAAGCACATCGGAAGCGTTCACGTCCCCCACACCCATATGCATGATACGCAGTTTGACTTCATTCGTGGGGATCTTGCTGAGAGCTTCTTTGATGGCCTCCAAGGATCCCTGCACGTCAGCTTTGATGACAGTCCTTAGTTCTTTAATGTTGCCTTGTTGGATTTGAGAATAAAGATCTTCCAGAGAAATTTTGGCAGTCCCTGAGAGTCTTTCGTCTTTTAATTTATCTTGACGGACTTGGGCTATTTCTCTGGCCTTACGTTCATCTTCAACGGCATAAAAAGTTTCACCCGCAGCAGGAACCTCCGACAAACCTAACATTTCAACCGGTGTCGATGGCCCGGCTTGTTTAATCGGCTTTTGATGGTCATCAAAAAGAGCCTTGACTTTACCGAAATAAGGTCCAACAACAACCCCGTCGCCTTCTTTAAGGGTACCGCTTTGCACCAGCAAAGAAGCAACGGCTCCTCTACCTTTGCTTATGTGGGCTTCAATCACAATACCTGAAGCTTCTTTGTCTGGATTGGCCTTTAATTCCAAAAGTTCAGTTTCCAAAAGTATCAGCTCTAAAAGATTATCAATACCTTCTCCGGTCAAGGCAGAAACACCAATGACTACGGTTTTACCGCCCCATTCTTCAGGAGTGAGGTCGTGTTCAATGAGTTGTTTTTTGACAAGGTCAGGGTCTGCGGTTTTTTTATCAATTTTATTAAGGGCGACCACAATAGGAACCCCGGCCGCTTTAGCATGGGCAATGGCTTCAACGGTCTGTGGCATAACGCCCTCATCCGCAGCTATGACAAGGACGACAATATCAGTCACATGGGCCCCTCTGGCCCTCATAGCGCTAAAAGCCTCGTGACCAGGGGTGTCCAGAAAGGTGATACGTCCTTTAGGAATGGCCACAGAGTAAGAACCTATATGTTGGGTAATACCTCCGTGTTCAGTATCCGCCACTTTGGAAGAACGTATGCGATCCAAAAGGGATGTTTTACCATGGTCTACATGTCCCATAAAAGTTACCACAGGTGCACGTGGTTTAAGTAAATTGGGATCTTCTTCCTGCTGTTTGTGCACATCCACCAGTTGTTCTTCCTGGGTTTTCCCCTTAACTAAATTAAACCCAAAAGAAGCAGCCAATTTACCAACAAGTTCTTCAGTCAAATTTTGGTTAATATTGGCAAAAATCCCCATATCAAGAAGTTTTTTCAATACCACATTGATTTTTTGGCTGATACGCACGGCAAATCCGTTAACAGTAACGGGCAAAGGGATTTCAATATCTTGTAAAGGACCCGCAGGGGCAGGGGTCACTACCGCATTAGAAATTGTCGGCGACGGTCTGGATTCTCCCCGGGCATGCCCTAAGAAGCCATCTTCAGCACGGTTCTTACGTTTTTTAACCAAAGGTTTAACTGTCTCAAAAGGCGCATCAAAACGTACTTTCTTTTTAGCAGGCTCCAGAGGAGGCAATTCTTTAGGAATTTCTATCTTAGAAACATCAATATGCGGTTTAACAGGCACTGCCGGAGGCGTTTGAACTTTAACCGGTTGTGTCGGCAAAGGCGCTGGTTTAGGCGGTTCTAGGGGTATTTTTGATACCGTAACTGTCGGCGTTTCCTTTGGTTTAACGGGAGAAGGCATTCCTTCTTCCTTAACTAGGGCCGGAACAGATTTCTTAAGTGTTTTTTTAGGAGTTTGTTCTTTAGTAGGAGAGTCGGCCTTTTTTAATTTCGTTGTTTTTTCTTCGGTCTCTTGATTTTTTTTAGCTGGCGTTTTCTTTTTAACGGCTATTTTAACGGCGTCTTTTGGCGTTTTGGCCGTTTTAGTTTTAGAGGTCTTTTTCTTGGGTTCTTCCTCATCAATGCGTTTTCCTATACCCTCATCAGCCAAGGCATCCCTGACAATCATTTCTACCCCAGCGGTCAATTCCCCGCTTTCTTTGGAACGCAACTTTAAATCCTTGATTTTATCCAGGATCCGTTTCTCAGTAATTTTTAACTCTTTAGCTAAATCACCTATATGCATAAAATCCTTCTTCTGATTATCTATATTGAACTTTGTCAAAGATTAGCCTTCTTGTTCCTCTTCTTCTTTTGAATCTTCATCCGCAGGGGTTATATCAACAGTTGCTTTGGGCTCCTGTGTTTCTTCCCCTTCAGAGGTTTTTTGTTTTTCTTCCCATTGTTTGGCTGAATAAATATCCAGCTCCCAGGCCACCAATTTACTGGCCAAACGGACATTTTGGCCGTATTTACCTATGGCCAATGATAACTGGTCTTCATCGACAATAATATTGACCCTTTTTTCATCACTAATTAATTGCATTTGTGATATTTCTGCCGGGGACAACGCTGTTTGGATATATTCCTTAATATCATCCGAATAGCGCACGATATCAATTTTTTCTCCGTGAAGCTCTGTGACAATATTTTTTACACGGGAACCCCGCATACCGACACAAGCACCAACACAATCAATCTTTTCATCTTTGGAGAACACGGCTATCTTGGTCCTTTCACCGGGATCACGTGAAATAGCCTTGATTTCAATAATCCCTTCATAGATTTCTGGCACCTCCAATTCAAACAAACGTTTGACAAAATTGACATTGGTGCGAGATAAAATAATTTGTGGACCGCGAATATCCCGGCGGACTTCTAAAAGATACGCGCGTATACGTTCCCCCTGGCGGAATTCTTCCTTATTAGATTGTTCACTGCGCGGGACCAAAGCTTCTGCTTTGCCCAAATCAACAATAATGTTCCCTCGTTCGAAACGATACACTCCTCCGCTGATGATTTGGCCGATCCGGGCGTTGTATTCATTAAAAACCACATCTTTCTCGGCCTCACGAATTTTCTGAATGACCACTTGCTTGGCCGTCTGTGCGGCGATACGACCAAATTCGCTGGAGTGGATCTCTTCTTCCCCTGCCCAAGCGGTAATTTTGCCGGTCTTACGATCCAAGACGACTTTAACATCCTCTTCCTTATCAACTGTCCAAATCTTTCTGGCAGCCGAAGCTACAGCGGATTCGACAGCTTCAATTAGAGTGTCCTTGCTGATTCCCTTGTCGCGTTCTAATTGCTCTAAAATAGTCAATAATTCATTGTCCATGACTTCTTTTTCCTTCCCTTCTAAATAACCAATAAGCCTTTAATAATTTGGCTTACAGGCACGATGATTTCTTTCTTTTCTTTTGTCTTTAGTAATTTTAAATTTTCTTCTGTTACCGTAGTTACAATCCCTGTGTGTTCCGTTTTACCATCCAGGGTTTCTTTTAACCACAACCGGATTTCTCTGTTCATGTTCCTTAAAAAATCTTTGTGCGTCACAAGGGGCCTGTCCAACCCCGGTGAAGACACTTCCAAAGAGTAACCATCTTCACTTAAAATGCCTTCTTTGTCAATAGCTTCGACGACAGAGCGGTTTAGCACAGAACACTCCTGTAAATTGATGCCCCCCTGCGGTCTATCTGCCAAAATTCGAATAAGGACATCTTTATTGCTTCGGCTGATTTTTATTTCTATCAGTTCCAACCCCTGGGACACTGTTATGTGATGGACAATTTCATAAATCAGCCGCTGTTGCTGTTCTTGAAGCATCATGAACGGGTTCTCTTTAAAATTTCTTCTTTAAGGGCCTCTTTAGAAACGGCCTGGATTTGGCCGGTGCGTCTGTCTTTAATTTCAACTTGGTTTTGGGCCAGCATTCTTTTACCAATAATCACCCTGTAAGGGACACCGATGAGGTCCGCATCGTTAAATTTACGTCCGGCAGACTCATCACGGTCATCTAATAGGACATCTACCCCGCTTGAGCTCAATTCTTGGTAATAAGTTTCAGCTAATTCCATGGAAACACCGTCAGAAACCTGTACAGGAACAATTTCCACATCAAAAGGCGAGACTTCTTTGGGCCAAATAATGCCGTTGCCATCAGAATTTAATTCAATTATTGCCGCTATCAAACGGCTGACCCCAATGCCGTAACAGCCCATGATGATGGGTTTTTGTTTACCATCTTCATCTAAAAATACGGCCCCCAAAGCGTCGCTGTATTTGGTGCCTAGTTGAAAAATGTGCCCGAGTTCAATGGCTATCTTTTTATCCCATGAGCCGGGTTTCAAAGGGGCCTTGCCGTCCTCATCTTTAAGGATCTCTCCGCTATCGGCATTGACCCAAAGGGCATCTTCTCCTATGGGGGCGGTTACCAAGAATTCATGGGAAATACTGCCCCCCATGGCCCCACTATCCGCAGAAACCACGATAGGATCCAGCCCACACCGTTTAAAAATCCTGTTATAGGCATTGAATTGTAGATTATAATTTTTTTTCAACCCTTCCCAATCCCTATCAAAGCTATAAGCATCTTTCATGATAAATTCACAGGCACGGACAATCCCGAAACGGGTCCTCATTTCATCACGGAATTTAGTTTGGATCTGGTACAACGTCACCGGTAATTGGCGATAGCTTTGGATAAAATCTTTGGCAATGGTGGTAATGATTTCTTCGTGGGTAGGGCCTAAACACATGTGTTGGCCTTTTTTATTATCAAAGGTGATCATGATTTCTTTTAAAGTTATATCACGTCCTGTCTTTTTCCAAACTTCAATGGGGTGCAAAGAGGGCAATAAAAGTTCACAACAACCTATGGCATTCATTTCCTGACGGATAATATTTTCGACATTGCGCAGGACTTTATAACCAGTCGGCAAATAGGAATAGACCCCGGACGTCAACATATGCACAAGCGAAGCCCGCAATGATAATTGATGGCTAACGGCCTCTGTACCTATGGGAGGTTCTTTCAGCGTGGGAATAAAGAATTTTGACCAATACATTGCTTTTCTTTCTATTTACCAAAAAAACCTGGAAGCAGAATATTACGTTTAATAAATTTCTGGTAACAGGATGGTTCTTTCGGACTTAACACCCAGTCGCCTACGACCTTGCCATTTTCAATGTTCTTTTGTTTGAAAGAGAAAATATCTTGCAAACTGATTTGTTTAGTGTTTTTATCAAAATTCAAATCAGTGATATTGACAATACGGCGTATACCATCCAAGTAGAGTTCCATATAGACAATTAGATCAATAGAAGTGGCTATTTGCTGTTGGATTTGTTCACCAGTTAGACGTATACCGGACATCAGCATCATGGTAATCATTCGGTTAAAACATTCTTCAGGTGAATCTGCGTGAATAATGGCCAGTGCGCCTGCGTGCCCGCTTGAAATAGATTGAATCAAATCAAGGATTTCATGGCCCCTGACTTCCCCGATAATAATGCGATCCGGACGCATACGCAAAGAATTTATAAATAAATCACGGATGGTCACTTCCCCTTTGCCTTCGATATTAGGGCCCTTGGCCTGCAAAGACACCACATGATCCTGCATGAGCCTGAGTTCCGAGGTGTCTTCAATGGTTATGATACGTTCATGCTCAGGGATGTGTCGTGAAAGCACGTTAAGTAAAGTTGTTTTACCGCTTCCCGTGGAACCGCAGAAAACAATATTCAATTTTGCCTTGATGGCTGCCGTTAAAAATACAGCCATCTGCTTGTTTAAAGAGCGTTTTTCGATTAGATCATCGATAGTTGTTAAGTCCCTGGAAAATTTACGAATAGTCATAATGGGGCCATTCAGTGACAGTGGCGGTAAAATTACATTGACACGGGAACCATCAGGCATGGAAAAATCAACATAAGGAGATGATTCATCGACCCGTCGACTGGAACCGGAAGAAGCTAAAATCTTCTGGACAGTATGTATTAAAGTGGCGTTATCCGTAAAAGTAATGTTTGTTTTTTCTATTTTTCCATTACGTTGTATATAAATCGTTTTAGAACCGTTAATCATGATCTCGCTGATGGTTGGGTCTTCCACCAAAGGGCGTATCGGGCCAAGGCTGGTGATGGCGCCGACCAGTTCCCTGATAATTGCCCCCCTGTCTTCCATAGAAACAACTAATTTGGTTTCATGACATAAATTAGTTATGGCCTGATCTACAAAGATTTTAAGCTGTTCTTCGTTAATTTTGTCTTTAAGCTGCAGAAAATTGGTCTTTGAAATAAGATAATGGTGGATACGTGATTTAATTTCATCATGTACGAAAGATGGCATAAGCTTATCCTCTAAATATTTTTATAAAATGATCAATGAGACCAATCCGTTCAAAATCTACGTAAAATACAAATAAAGCCAGCGTGACAATCAAAGACACCCCTATTTTAGCAATAATCTCATCTACTTTCTGTGACAGGGACCTACCCCTTAATTTTTCAATTAAAAATAAGAATAAATGCCCTCCATCCAAAGGAATGACAGGTAAAAGGTTAAAAAGAGCCAGCGATGCGCTGATGATCCCGACAATGTTCAACAAAAAAGAAAATCCGATTGTTAGGGCAAATTTAATGACAAAAAACATGCCTACGATACCCATGGCTTCTTTAGGTGAACGCATACCAATGAGCATCTGGTATAAAGCCACGTAAGTCTTTACGGTAATATCACCTAATTCCAAAGCAGCCTGTTTTAACGATTCGATGGGCCCGTAACGGACAATGACCACATCTTGGGACTTCTGCACTTGTAAAGGCCCGACTCCTATGCGTCGAATTTTATGTTTACGGCCAAAAATATCTTTCTGTATCTGCTCTTGAGGGACGACCTCCATGACCATGTTTTTGCCATGGCGGTCGATCACCATTTTTAAAGAAGATGTTTTAGATTGTGAAACATAGTCCTGTAAATCGGGCCAATGTTTGATAGGATGGTTATCAATACTAATCACCTCATCGTCCGGCATTAATCCTGCCTTTTGCGCGGGAGAGCCAGCGAGAATTTGTCCTACTACGGCAGGGACTTTCTCGGCAGTCGCGTCTAAATCCACTTTTCCCAACATAAATACGAACCAAAAACAAAAATAGGCCAAGACAAAATTGACTACCGGCCCCATTAATACGATAAGAAATTTCTGGCCTATGGATTTAGAAAGAAATTCCCCTTGATTTCCTACAACACGGGAACGCTCATCTCCTTCCATTTTTACATAGCCGCCTAAAGGAACAGCGCATAAACAAAATTCAGTACCATCTACAACACGGCTAAAAAGTTTTGGGCCAAAGCCTAAAGCAAATTGTTCAACCTTTACGCCGCATTTTTTGGCTGTAATAAAATGTCCCCATTCGTGTACCACAATAAGTATACTTAATATAATAAAAAAGACAATTAATGCCATAAGATTGCTCGGGTCTCCCCTCTGGCCCATGAATCGGTCGCGTAAATGTCTTCAAGTGACGGGTATTGATTTATTTTATGTCGGGAAACAACTTTTTCAACTACTTTATAAATTGATGTAAAGTTAATTCTTCCCCTTAAAAAAGCGTCCACAGCCTCTTCATCGGCTGCGTTTAATACACACGGCATTGTACCGCCAAGGCGCGAAGCCTCCAATGCCAGGCCTAAAGCAGGGAATTTCTTAAAATTTGGTTCTCGAAACGACAATGATCTTTGTTGAATCAAGTCTAAAGGCTTAAGTCCTGTGTCCAAACGCTCCGGATAAGTCAATGCATATTGTATCGGTAAACGCATGTCCGTTACGGCCAGTTGTGCCAAAACGGATCCATCGTTAAATTCCACCATGGAATGAACAATCGCCTCGGGGTGAATTATAATGGCAATTTGGTCAAAAGATAGGCCAAAAAGCCTTTGGGCCTCGATAAATTCAAAACCTTTATTCATCAAAGTCGCAGAGTCCACGGTGATCTTGGGCCCCATGTGCCAGCGTGGATGCCGTAAAATATCTTTAATCGTCATTTTAGAGAAATTTTTTTGAGGTATGTCATGTAAAGCCCCACCTGAAGCTGTCAAATGCACTTTTTTTACCGGGACCTTTTGTCCATCCATACATTGAAAAATGGCGCTTTGCTCGCTATCAATAGGAACAATACTTGCTTTATATTTACGGGCTTCCTTCATAATTAGATCACCCGCAATGACCAGCGCTTCTTTATTAGCCGGAGCGACCCGTTTGCCTGCACGTACAGCGTTTAAAAACGGAGCCAAAGCGCCGGCCCCACGCATGGCCAGAACAACGGTATCAATTTCTTTTAATCCAGCCATATAAGAAATTTCTTTTTCAACATTAAGAAATTTTATTTTCAAAAAACGAAATTCTTGCTCTAATCCAGGTAGGGCCCACTGTTTAGCCGCCACATAGGCCGGTTTATACTTTTTAATCTGCTCTTTCAATAGCGCAATATTATTGTAAGCGCTTAAAGCCACCACTTTAAAACGCCTGGGGTGCCAATCGACAACTTTTAATGCATTGACCCCAATAGAACCTGTCGAACCTAAGATGGCCAAACGATGAGGTGTCATAACATTATTGCAATGCTTTAAGTGTTGAACTCATGTATAAATAAAACGCGGGGGCTGAAAATAAAAGGCTGTCGATCATATCCAAAACTCCACCTAAGCCCGGCACAAGTTTACCGGAATCTTTGACCCCGCAATCCCGCTTAATTAAAGACTCTGATAAGTCCCCCAATTGTCCCAAAGCCCCGAAGAACATGCCCATCAAAGCAACCTGCCATAATGGAAAATGGATTTCTGGAGGAAGAAATGAACGAAAAACCATTGCTATTAAAAAACTAGCAACAATGCTACCGAGTGTTCCTTCCACAGATTTGTTAGGGCTGACTTTTGGCAACAATGGGTGCCTGCCAATACTTGTTCCAATCAAAAGGGCCCCAATGTCCCCAGACTTGGTCACTAATAAAATAAATCCTAATAGCTTGACCCCCTGTACACCTGGCAGTAAAAGACGTATTTTGACCAGAAAACTAAAAAACCATGCCACATAAAGCACCCCAAAAAGTGTCGTTGATAGGCCCAAAATAGCATTGCGGTTGTCTTCCCGAGCAAATTGCATGAATAAAATAAGCAAGAGACAAATAACAATAAATAACAGTTCCCAATTTTCAGTTAATGCAAAGTGGGCAAAGATTGAAATAGGGATGAGAAGCCCAATAAAAATACCCACATAACTATAGATAGGTACATCTTTCTTTTTGACCATATAAAAAAATTCATAAAGACCACCGGCAGTCAAAAAAGAGATGACCACAATAAATATATAGTTATTAATAACAGCTAAAGTTGTTATCGTGCCCATCAATATGGCTGAAAAAAATCGTTGGTGAGACATGGCCAGCCCCCTTTTAAACGGTCGTTTTGACACCACCGTAGCGGCGATCACGACCAGCAAATTCTTTCAAAGCTTTATGAAACTCTCCAACCGTAAAATCCGGCCAGAATTTAGATGTAAAATAAAGCTCTGCGTACGAAATCTGCCACAATAAAAAATTGCTGATACGTAACTCTCCGGACGTACGAACAAGTAAGTCCACATCAGATTGACTTTTAGTATATAAATATTGTCCAAAGTTGTTTTCATCAACATCATCGATTCTAAGTTTTCCTTGATTAATATTTTGATGGATCATTTTAACGGCATCGATAATTTCAGCCCTGGCACCATAATTGAAAGCAATATTGAGGGTCATTGTTTCATTATTTTCCGTTAACGTCATGGCTTTATTTATGGCCTCTAATACGGGTTGGGAAACGCCAGTCAGTCTACCTATAAATTGAATTTTAACACCATTTTTATGAAGTTCGTTGACTTTCCGATCCAAAACAGAAATAAGAGTGCGCATCAGTAAAGAGATCTCTTCTTGTGGACGGTTCCAGTTCTCTGTAGAAAAAGTATAAAGAGTCAATACTTTTATCCCTATCCGCCGGGCCTCAGAAACGATTTCTTCAACTCTTTTAACACCCTCTAGATGTCCTTGCGAGCGAGTTAAATGCCGGCCTTTGGCCCAACGTCCATTGCCATCCATAATAATCGCCACATGGTACGGTAATACTGCTGTTGTCATAAATAAAATGGGGGATTTACATCCCCCATCCTTTTAAAACTCCTTAACACCTGCGAAATACCTTAATTATTGTCCTGCTGGTGGTGCTGAGCTATCTGTCGTCACACTTGACAACGGCGGCGGCGTAGGTCTTTCTTCCAAAGCCTTTAATTTAGCTTCTAAATCGGTTTTAATTTTATTAAGGTCATCATATTGCTTTTGTAAATCAATATTAACAGCTTTTTGCTGTTCAACGACATCTT
Source organism: bacterium (assembly GCA_021783915.1). Lineage (GTDB taxonomy): Bacteria > Omnitrophota > Gorgyraeia > Zapsychrales > Fredricksoniimonadaceae > JACQCF01. The sequence continues at coordinate 10,873 of JAJXTI010000007.1, read as the reverse complement.
GGATCTTAAGCATTTTTTGATTGGCCATTTTAAGTTTGGCCTGCAAAATGACCAACTTGGCCGCATTTCTTTGTAAACTTTCCTCTGTGCTCATGCAGCTATAACGTTCTTCTTCCAAGCTTTTAGTGGCCTTGTTAGCTCTTTCAGAAACGACTACAAGCCAGACTAACAAGCCGACCAAAACTAAAACTAAAATAACAAGAAAGATGTCTTTTTTCATAAAATTGGCCTATAGTCTGTCCCATTCTCTTATGGCTGGGCGCCTTGAGACTGAGTTTTTACTGTTTTGGGCAGTACCACAATCTCTACCCTGCGATTTTTCTGGCGGCCAGCTTTTGTATCATTAGACGCCACCGGCTTATACTCACCGTAACCGACAGCTGACAAACGAGGCTCACTGACGTGCTGCTCGCTTAGATAATGTAAAACACTCAGTGCACGGGCAGTGGACAATTCCCAGTTAGATTTCCAACCGGATTTTTTTATAGGTTGGTTGTCTGTATGACCTTCAATTCCTATATTAAGATCGGCAACAGTCGTGTTTAAGACCTCCGCCACTTTGTTTAATTTGGGAAGGGATTCTGGACGCAGTTTGGCTTTCCCGGAATCAAACAAAACTTCTGAGACAAAGGTAATGACAAGCCCTTTGTCTTCCATCTCCACCTTGACTTGTTTGTTATTGATCTCATCTTTCAAACGCTTCTCCAGTTCTTCTTTTGCACGTTCCAATTCATTTAAATCACTTTTGAGCTTGGAAATTTTTTCAATGTCCGTACGGCGTCCTTTTTGAAAGATAATCGTACACCCTGAAAGCCCCATGATGGCCACCAAAGCAAGAACAAAAGTTGAAAACATTACTTTAAAAGCACGCATTGTCATCCTCCTTAAAAATTGACTAAATTTTGTCTTTCAAATTAGCATAGGGTACAGCCAAAGTCAAGCAATCAACGCACAATGATTTCGTCACGCTTAGATCCCACAGAGATATATTTAACTTTGACTCCAACAAGTTTTTCTACACGTTCAATATATCGACGGGCATTAAGTGGGAGCTGACGATATTGGCGCGCCTGGCGAGTGCTTTCATGCCAACCCTCGATTGTTTCATAAATAATACTCGCATTGGACAAGACTTCCAAATCATGGGGAAAATCTTTATAAATTTCCCCTTTATATTTATAGGCAACGGCGATCTTAAGGGTTTCAATCCCGTCCAATACATCAAGTTTCATAATGGCCAAATCCGAGGCACCATTAATGGTAGCGGCGTAACGAACCAAAACACTGTCAAACCAACCGCAACGTCTGGGCCTGCCGGTGGTGGATCCAAATTCATGACCTTTGTAACGAATCATATCATTCATTTTTTGCTTAAATTCTGTCGGAAACGGGCCCTCCCCCACGCGCGTGGTGTACGCCTTGACCGCGGCTATGACTTTGCCTATTTTCGTCGGAGGCACCCCGGTACCGGAACAGACCCCCCCGATGGTGGCATTAGAAGAAGTCACAAAAGGATACGTACCAAAATCCACATCCAGAAATGTCCCCTGGGCCCCTTCAAACAGTACTTTTTTATTGCGGTCAATGGCCTCATTCAAAAACAAAGACGTATCACAAATATAAGTTTTCAGCTTGCGACCATAGTTTAAATACTCAGTGTAAACTTTTTTAAAATCATAACGTTGATGGCCATAGACCTTGCTAAAAATATCATTTTTTTCATTTAGATTGTCCTTTAATTTAGATTTAAGCACAAGGGGGTTCAGCAGGTCTATCATACGGATCCCCATTCGTCCAATTTTGTCCGAATAACAAGGGCCGATACCGCGTCCGGTGGTCCCTATCTTATTGGCACGTTTTGTTTCTCTGAGTTGGTCCATAATTCTATGGTAAGGCATGACCACATGGGCATTGCATGAAATCTTAAGCTGACGGTTCGTCATCGGGAGTCCCCGTTTTTTAAGACCGTCGATTTCTTCCAACAAAGCTTTGGGGTCAACAACAACCCCATTTCCGATGACACAAGTTTTAGATGGCCTTAAAATAGCTGAGGGAATCAAGTGGAAAATATATTCTTTTTGTCCCACAATAACTGTATGACCGGCGTTATTACCGCCTTGATAACGCACCGTGATATCTACATCCTGGGAAAGGATATCGATGAGTTTCCCCTTGCCTTCATCTCCCCATTGGGCCCCAACAACAACAAAATTCATGAATTTAACCTTTCATAAAAATAAATCGATGGCACTAATTGCCGCAGACAACAAAATGGCTGCAGCAACCATTTTAAACAATCTTTGATCAGAGGACTCCATAGATACAGACCATATGGCCGAATAGCTGACCCATAAACTGACTAGAGTATAAAGCGCTATAAGAGAGGCCATGGAAAAGAACTGGCCAGGCAATGCCATATAAATACTAAATACCGTAATAAAATAGCTTATGGGCCATAAACTCGCCAATAAACTCAAAAAAGCCCCGACGAAGACAATCACAAACCCTAAAGCTAACCGGGACAGCTTTAGGGAAGCCAATGGGGTTGATTTGGTTTCTTTTCCTTTAATCAAGCAAACCCATTGATTAAGAAATTCCGCCCCTTTTAGACCCATTGCCATAGCCAACACAACGTAAACTATTCGTGCCGAGGTCTCATAATATTTATTTAAAATAAATTTGTCTAAAAACCCGCAATTAAAAATAAAGCTGGATAAAAACATTACCGCGGCCAAAAACAAAAACCAAAGTTTTCCATAACCGTTTTTTTTAAGCCAGAGAGCTCCCAACAAAACCAATGCCGCATTGATTAACGCGCATGGATTAATCCCATCCTGTAATCCGGCAGTTAAAGGAACCCACCATAAAACACTGGACATATTAAACCTTAATGGCCTTAACAAAAAGAATATTTTTGGTCTGACGTAAACTCGATATCACATTTTCAGGAATTTCACTATCCACATTAACGACACTGACAGCGACCCCTTCTTGATTCTCACGACCCAAAGTGATCCCGGCAATATTGATTTTAGCTTGGGCCAGGATGGTTCCTATGGCCCCTACAATGCCCGGTTTATCATTATTATTGATAAAAAGCATGTGCCCCAACGGTATGGCTTCAACATAAACATTATTAACCTTTACAATGCGCGGTTGTTTATTGCTGGACAAGGTGCCTAATAAGGAAAAAGGCTCTTTATCAGTTGTTATATCCAAAGCGATCGAGTTGACATATTCCCCTTCTAAAGAAGAAAGGATCTCTTGCACATTAACACCGCGATCCTTCATCATGTTCATGGCATTGATAGTGTTCACTGTTTCCCCCAATATGGGACTTAATAGGCCTTTAGTTAAGGCCATGGTCACTGCCGACACTTTTTCTTTGGCAATGGCTCCGCTGTAAGTGATCTTTACTTCTTTAATACGCCCTTGAATCAGTTGGCCGGCAAATTTGCCTATCTTGTCCGCTAAATCCAAGTATGGTTCAATGGCTTTATAAGCTTCAGGAGAAAGTGAAGGGAAATTAGCGGCATTGCGAATGCCCCGGCCTGAAAGGGCATCTTTGACTGCATGGGCAATTTCAATGGCCACATTGACCTGGGCCTCGGACGTAGAGGCACCCAAATGGGGGGTAGTAATGCAATTGTCCAATTTAAAAAGGGGCGAATTAAAATCCGGAGGTTCCTTGTCATAAACGTCCAGCGCGGCCCCGGCAATACGTTTTTCCTGCAGAGCTTTCACCAAGGCCTGTTCATCAATGATTCCTCCACGCGCGCAATTAATAAGACGCGCGGTCTTTTTCATTAAAGCTATCTGTTTCTCGCTAATCATATTTGTGGTTTCGTCAGTTTTGGGGATATGGACTGTAATATAATCAGCGGTCTTATAAATTTCTTCCAGTTCGACTAATTTAATACCATTTTTAGCGGCAATTTCGGCAGAAAGATAAGGGTCATGGCCTATGGTCACCGTACCAAAAGCTTGCGCCATTCTTGCCACCGTTGTACCGATACGGCCCAACCCGATAATACCAAGCGTTTTACCATAAAGTTCGATCCCGGTAAATTTGGAACGTTCCCATTTCCCGCTTTTTAAAGAAGCCACTGCCTGGGGAATATTGCGTGATAAAGCCATAATAAGGCTTATCGTGTGTTCAGCGGTGGAAGTAGTATTTCCCGCTGGAGTGTTCATGGCCACAACGCCTTTTTTAGTGGCCGCCGACAAATCCACGTTGTCCAAACCAACTCCCGCCCGACCGATGACTTTAAGTTTATTGGCGTTCTCAAGAATTTCAGCAGTGACCTGGGTTCCGGAACGGACAATCAGGGCATCATAATCTTTGATAACAGTTTTAAGTTCTGCCGCAGGAATGCCGAATTTACAATCCACTTGAAAATTTTTATCAGCAGTTAAAATGTCTAGGCCTTCTTTTTCAAGCTTGTCGCTTACAAGAACTTTAAACATATCTTCCTCATTTCTGATTTAAGGCTTTTTGGGCCGCCGTAAGTGCGGCACCTAATTCAAATTTGTGTCCCATTTGATGTAAAACTTTTTCCAAACAGGCCAAACCTGTCAAGATATCGTATTCATCCAATGCCCCCATGTGCGCCATACGAATGACCTTGCCCTTAAGATGGTCTTGTCCACCGGCAAAAGTAATGCCATAGGTATCACGCATTGTCTTGGTCAACTTTTCACCGTCAACGCCGACAGGCACATTCACGGCTGTCAACACATTGGTCGCGCAGCTTGGATCAGGGAATAGAGTAAGACCAATGGCTTGGCAGCCGGCCCTTGTGGCTTTGGCTAAATGTGCGTAACGGGCAAGCATGTTCTGCAGCCCTTCTTTTTTAATCATATTAAGGCTGTCGACCAAAGCTATTAAAATACCAATGGCCGGAGTAAATGGAGTGTCCACCTTCTCCATGGCCTTTTTACATTCCCTTAAATCAAAGTAATATCTGGGAGTGGTCGACTGATTGATCAATGCAATCGCCTTGGGGCTGGCGCTGACAAAAGCAAGCCCTGGTGAAAGCATGAGCCCTTTATGAGAGCCGGAAACAACCACATCGCAGTGCCATTCATCGGTTTTGATCTCTTGTACGGCCAATCCGGAGACCGCATCCACGACCAAAACGGCCTTTGTGTCTTTGACCGCTTCACCTATCGCCTTGACATCAGGAGTGACCCCGGTCGAGGTTTCAGCCAATGTAATAAAAACGGCTTTTGTTTCCGGGTGCGAGGTCAAAAGTTTTTTAATCTCAGCGGCCTGGGGTGCCTTACCCCACTGTACTTTGTAAATGATGGTGTTGGCTTTATAGGTCTGACACAGCTCCACCCAACGTTCACCAAACTTGCCTCCATCAACGGCGATAACCGTATCGCCTTGCGACACCAAATTAACAACGGCCGCTTCCATAGCGCCGGAACCGGAAGAAGTTAAAATATAAATGTCATTTTTGGTCTGGTGGACTTCCTTTAGACCTTCCACCACCTGCTTAATGTTGTCCTGAAATTGGGGCGTGCGGTGGTGGATAATCGGTTTACCCAACGCCGCACAAAGTTTTGGCGGTACCTGCGTTGGTCCCGGGGTTAACAACAAATTACGTTTCATACATCTTTCCTTTCCGAATCAAATTCTCTATGTTGTTAGTTCTCCAAAATGCGTGATTACTCCGTCTACAAGGCCATAATCTTTGGATTCTTGCGCGGACATAAAAAAATCACGGTCTGTGTCTTTGGTGATTTTTTCAATGGGTTGATTGGTGTGTTTCGCTAAAATCTTATTAAGTTCATCTTTCATCCGTAATATTTCCTGGGCTTGAATGGAAATATCGGAGGCTGTCCCTTGCGTCCCTCCCCAAGGTTGGTGGATCATGATACGGGCATTAGGTAAGGCAAAGCGTTTGCCCTTTGTACCTGCCGTTAATAATACCGCCCCCATGCTGGCTGCCTGGCCGATACAAATAGTCGATACATGCGGCTTTATATATTGCATCGTATCATAAATGGCCAAACCGGCGGTCACTGAACCGCCAGGAGAATTAATGTAAATATTCACGTCTTTGTCTTTATCTTCGGACTGTAAAAACAATAATTGCGCGATGATCAAATTGGCCACATGGTCATCAATGGCTGTGCCCAAGAAAATGATACGCTCTTTTAAAAGGCGCGAATAAATATCATAAGCCCGTTCCCCGTGGCTACTTTTTTCAACGACCATTGGTACCAGAATTTGTGATTTTTCCATATTATTTAGACTCCTCCCATTTGGCTTCCTTGAGTAAAAGTTCTATGACTTTACCTGCCAAGTGTTCGTTTTCCTTAAGTTCTATTTTTTCTAATTTTGCTATTTCTTCCAAAATTAAATAGACCTTTACATCGCGTTCAACAACCGGCTCCAATTCCTTACGTATCTCCTCTTCCTTTTTTTTAAATTCTTCGGCCGACAGACCGTGGTTTTGAAAACGTTTAAGCGTCTCTTGCGTGCGGTAGGCCAGTTGCCGTTTTACCAAAGATTGAGGAGTTATTAATTTAGCATTTTTTAACAGCTCTTCAACAATTTGATTCTCTATTTCAGCGCGGTTTTTACGGTCTTTGTCCACCTGGAGTTGTCTGGTCAAGGCGTCTTTTAACTCCTGCAAAGAAGGGAACCCCATGCTTTTGGCAAAAGCGTCATCAACAACAATTTCTTTTTCCCCCTGGCCTTTTTTAAAGAACTCCAAAGTTTTATTGATTTCTTCATCAGTGACTTTATTGTTTTGAGGTTTAATTTTAATGCCCTTATAATTTTCAATTTTTATTTCAGGGCGAATATCCAAAGTCGCGGTGAATGTTAATATTCCTTCCTTGAGATCAACATCAGAAATTTCCGGTAAATCAACAGGGTTAAGGCTATTTTCCTCGATACCTTGATGATAGGCCTCAGGAATCAACTTCTTTATTGTCTCTTCCTGGGCCAACTTGCCATGGGAATTGACCAAAATATGGCGGGGCATTTTCCCTGGCCGAAACCCTTTGATTTTAGCATGCTTACCAATCTCGGTATAAATTTCATCCATCGCCTTGGTGACCTGCTCGCGAGGAACCTCAAATTTTAGTTCGCGTTTTAACCCGTCCAATCTCTTGACTTCTACTTTCATTGCTTCACTGTTCCTTTCATTAAGCTACAGGCGAGCCATCTTCGCCCGTATAGGTTATTACATTGAAAACTTTTCACCTAAATAAATTTTTCTGGCCTTTTGATCATTAATTAAATCCTGGGCGCTCCCGGAAATAAGAATACGGCCGTCAGCGACCAGATAAGCACGGTCGGTAATCGATAAAGTTTCCCGCACATTATGATCTGTCAACAGAATACCAAGGCCGCGTCTTTTTAAATCTTTGATGATCTCCTGCGCTTCCGCCACAACAATAGGGTCAATCCCCGAGAACGGCTCATCCAACAACAAAAAGGAAGGGTTTGTTACCAAAGCCCTGGTGATTTCCAAACGCCGGCGTTCCCCCCCGGAAAGTGTGTAGGCCCTAGACTTGGCCAAATGAGAAATGTTTAGTTCTTCCAATAAAGATTCCAGACGGCGTTTTCGCTCGGTGCGGCCTATAGGTAAGGTCTCTAAAATGGCCATAATGTTTTCTTCCACGGTGAGTTTTCTAAATATAGATGATTCCTGGGCCAAATACCCCATTCCTAAACGGCAACGCTCATGGATTGGTTTTTTTGTGATGTCTTCCTGGTCAAAAATAATTTGGCCTTCATCAGGGGCAATAATGCCCACAGCCATATAGAAAGACGTGGTTTTTCCCGCCCCGTTGGGTCCAAGCAAACCCACAATCTCTGAACGGCCGACAGAAATCGTCAAACCATCCACTACCCGGCGACCTCCATAAATTTTGACTAAATTTTTAGCTTCCAACAGACGCATCTTATTTTCCTATTTTTTGGAACATCCCGCTACCTTTTGTATCAGCTGTATCAAAAACGATTTTAGGGCGTCCGGTCATGACTAAGAGTTCATCATCGCCTGTGTAAACCATTTCATCAGCGTAACTGGCGCTGTTGCCCTGGACAGCTTTAACATGGCCTTTACAAATGACTTTCTTGATTCTTTTGTTTTTATCATCAAACCATACATCCATTTCGTCCGCGTACAGTTGACGGCCCGTGGATTTTTCAACAGCAACGACATTATCCTTAAAAGTGGCATGAAAATTGAGCTGATCCATTTTCATGGGGCCATCGCAGGTAATAGTCACTACCTGAGCGTTTGCCGCATTAACCGGATTGGCAGCCGTGTTAATCACTGCCTTCACGTCTTTATTGATGGATGCCTCTTTTAAATTAGGGTGCGCCGTCAATCCTTGGCCCGTGACGACCCCCTGCTCATCCGTAATCTTAACAGGGTCTTTGGTTGTTACCAAATCTTTATTGCGATCCCAGTCTAGCGTATCAGTAGTCATTTTAGTCCCCCGATCCGCCGTAATGACCACATTGTCCTGCAAATGAACCTGGTTGGTGACTTTATTGATGGTGCCGGAGTCTGATTTTAAATTAGCGTTTTCTTTCCCATAAAAATTGGCATCGACCTTGGTAATCTTGATTTTATCATCAGAAATGTCTGCTTTGTCCCCGTTGACATCCCATGTTTTTTGGCCTGTATTGTTGTAGCCGTTGAGATTAAACCCCTGTAGCTGCTGTTGGACCCCGTTATCGCTACTACGGATAGCGCTATTGGTCGAGGGACTGTTATCAGCACTACCAGTGCCGGTAACGTCCTGGGCCCTCACTAAAACAATAAGCCCTGTAATGATTAAAATTGTGAAAAAAAAAGTTTTAATTTTCATAAAGTTTAACTGTGTTTTTACCTTGGATTTTAAGGATCATGTCTATGGTCTCCCTGACGGCCCCTTCTCCGCCTTTTTTGGGGCTTATATGATGAGCGACTGACTTAACTTCAAAAATAGCATTGGCGACTGCAACGGCAAAACCAACACGTTTTAAAATTTGTAAATCCGGCAAATCGTCTCCAATAAAACAAACTTCTTCATCCTTGACATTCCATTCTTTTAAAACGCCCTCATACGCGTTAATTTTGGGGTAAGACCCCACAAAAGTCTTATCGACCTGTAAATCATTCGCCCGATGGGCGACCACGCCCGATTGACGGGCTGAAATAATGGCGCTTTTATACCCGGCCCTTTTCCAGAGTATTAATCCCAAGCCATCCTGCACGTCAAACCGTTTGGTCTCAAGGCCATTTGAATCAATGATAATTCCACCATCAGTCAAAACACCATCCACATCTAATATTAAGACCTTGATTTTCTTCAAACGCTCTTTAAACATTATACCAGTCCTGCCTTCAATAAATCCTGCACGTCCACCAAACCTACCAATTTACGGCCCTTGTCCACTACCGGTAATTCATCAATCTTTCTCGTCTTTAAGACATCAAATGCCTCGGCGGCAAGTTTATCTTGGGTAATGGCCATAGGATTTTTGGTCATGACCTCATCCACCGGTTTGGATAGTATACGAGGATCTATTTCTAAATGGCGCCGTAAATCACCGTCAGTAAAAATACCGAGAAGACGGCCTTTGACATCCACCACACAGGCACAGCCGCAACGGGCTTTGGTAATGGCTAAAAGCACCTCTTGAATTTTTACAGAGGACTTGACTTTAGCCAAATTCCCGTCTTTGCGCATAATATCTTCCACTTTAAGCAAAAGTCTGCGGCCTAAACTACCTCCGGGATGATAAAGAGCGAAATCTTCTTTACGAAAACCTTTGCGATCAATCAAACAGGCGGCCAAAGCATCCCCCATAACCAGGGTGGCCGTTGTGGAGGCCATGGGCGCTAGTCCCAAGGGACAACCTTCTTCCGAAACCTCCACATTTAAAACTACATTGCTATGTTTGGCCAATGTCGAATTAAATTTACCGGTCAAGGCAATGGTCTTTGCTCCAATCTTTTTAATCAAAGGCAGCAGCCTGGTCGTTTCCTCAGTTTCACCACTTTGCGATATGACAATCAAAACATCCTTGGAAGTGACCTGCCCCAGATCTCCGTGAACAGCTTCAGCGCTATGCATAAAAACGCTAGGGGTTCCTGTAGAAGATAATGTGGCCGCGATCTTTCGGCCAATGATACCAGTTTTCCCCATGCCTGTAACAATGACCCTGCCCTGGCATTGGGTCATAAGGTTGACTGCTTTTTCAAAATTATTGTCCAACTGTCTAAGCAGGCCCTTGACCGCCTGGGCTTCAGCATTGATAACTTCCTGAGCGCGCTTTAACATGGCTTTTTAATGATCCTATCAATGGCTATTAAATTCTTTAGTAATTTTTCCACCTGTCCCAACGGCAACATATTGGGGCCATCCGATAAAGCTTTAGAGGGATGAGGATGCGTCTCGAGGAAAAGACCATCGACACCGGCTGCCACGGCGCAACGTGCCAACAAAGGAATATATTCACTGTTTCCCCCGGAAGCATGGCCCAGGCCCCCGGGTTGCTGCACACTGTGTGTGGCATCAAAAATCACAGGGTAACCGGTCTTGCGCATTATTTCAAGGCTTCGAAAATCACTGACCAAATTGTTGTATCCGAAAGAAACGCCACGTTCCGTCAACAATAAACGCCTGTTCCCTGCTTCTTCCATTTTTTTAACAATGGCTTTAACGTCCCAAGGGGCCAGGAATTGTCCTTTTTTAATATTGACCACTTTCCCAGCCCTGGCGGCCGTCACGAGCAAATCCGTCTGACGGCATAAAAAGGCCGGAATTTGGATAATATCCAAAACTTCAGCGGCCAATTCCATATCGTGGCGGCAATGGACATCCGAAAGGATAGGCACGTTTAATTTACGTT
>JAJXTI010000089.1 GCA_021783915.1 bacterium | reverse complement strand
GGCAGATTGTAATTGCTTCCAATACGGTGGTCAATCAAATTTGCTCCCAGGAAATGTCGGGTAAGGTGTTTGCGGCACTGGAATTTGTTATGCACCTGGCCTTTTTACTGGCCATGCTCGCCAGTTCGCTATTAGCTGATCACATTGCACGCGTGTGGATTTTAATTGCTGTCGGGGGGGGGTTCTTGGCCGTAGGGACTGTGGGGTTAATACGGTATAAACATGCCTAGGCGTTCAACGATTATAATCATACTTGTCAGTTTTATATTGTTTTTGATAAGGTTAAACGTTTGTCAGCACCTTTTCCCGGACATCTTCTCCTATGATTTTTATGGGTACATAAAGCTCACAAGAAATATTTTTAATGATTTAAATTTCAGTGTCCGATGGATCCAAGATAATCCCATTAAATACCCTCCCCTATTTTCAATTTTAACTGGCCTTGTAAATTTTCTTACCAAAGACGATGTTGTTTCAATGCAATATATCAATGCTTTCAGTACCAGTTTTATTCTTGTCCCTTTGTTTTTTCTGGTCAGGAACCTTTTGAATGAAAAATCCGCCATACTTACAGTCATTTTTATAACATATTATTATGGGATACAAAGCCCTTGCTATAATCTGCGTGCGGATTATTTTTTCTCCTTGCTTACGATTACTATATGTTGGCTTACCTGGAAATTTTCCCTGGCCCCGAGACCATTGTATTTCTTCTTGCTGGGCTGTTTAATAAGCCTGGCCTATTTGACTAAATATCTAGCCATTCTTTACTGTCCTGTTGTGGCCATAGTGATTTTTTGCGTATTTATGCGGCATTGCCGTGGCCTTAGGACAAGTTTGAAAATGGTCTCATTCTTAATGTTGGGATTCCTGCCGATTTTTATTATCTATCAAGCAATTTTTTATGGGCATAGATATCAGAAGGTTTCTGATATTGGTACATATACTTTTTTTGATGGAAACTACAGGTATGAGGGGAGAAATTTCGTCAAACTTAACCCGGAGGGGACAGAATTTGAGTACGAGACAAACTATAAAAACAACAATGTCCTTGTATTTTGTATCCATCATCCGAAGTTATTGTGGGGCAAATATGTGGAAGGATTTAAGAGGATGGTCCGGATGCTGACCGTTACGATGTTTCCTCTCACCTCAAGAACTCAAAGCATTAACATCCATTTTTCTATCCAAGAGGCACTCATAGTCCTGCTTATATTATCGATGCTGTATTATAAGCGGCACGACAAGATAGCACTTGTTCTCCTATTTGTTTTAATTATGTTAGGTATTCCTATTTATTATACAGATCCTCGCTACCCAATGCCTTTTATGTCGCTATATTTTATTTTGTGGCTTTTTGTTATAAATATATTCTTTGATTATCTAAATACTAAGATAATAAATGGCCACAAAAATGTCCTTAAGTTTTTGGCATCTGCGATTTATATCTTTTTTATTTTTGTTTATTCTATGAATTGTTATAGGGGGGAAGTTTCTTTTTTAGAAAGCAAGAGGACCCCTCCTAAAGAATATTTACAGGCAGCCTCATGGATAAAAGAGGACTCTAAGAAGGCGCTTGGAAACATCAAAATTATGGCCTGGTGCAACGCGTTGGCTTATTTGGCTGATGTGAATTTTATTAGACTTCCTTTAACAGAGGGGGAGCAAAGAATTGTCCATTTCGCAGTATTGAAGAAAGTTAACTATATTATTTTAGTTAAAACGGAAATAGGACAGAACAGATATCAATCCCTGGTGAAAAATATATCAGAGGATTCCCATGTCCGTATGGTCTATCGAAATCAAATTTTTCAGAATGCTGTTGTGATATTTAAAATTTTAGCTTAAATGGATATAAATAGCTATGAACGGCCATCATCCATATACATTTTCAATCGTGGTGCTTTCCAAGAATGAAGAGCGCAATGTACCCTTTGTCATTAGTTCGCTTTTACAGAAATATACAGCGGACAAAATAACGTTTGTTCTTGATGGGGATCTTGAACCTACGGCTAGTATTTTATCTGAAAGGGCCATTAAATTTATCCAAGGAGATAATGCAGGCAAAGGCTTGGCCATCAAGAGGGCTATCCAAAGAATTCAGTCCGATATTTTAGTTTTTATGGACGCGGACGGGTCCCATAACTCTGAAGAAATCGAGAATTTGTTGAATCCGTTAATGGGGGATAAAGCTGAAATGGTCTTAGGGTCAAGATTTTTGGGAGGGAGTGAGGAATTTTCTGGTAACATAAACAATTGTATACATTACGTAGGGAACCTTCTGACTAACTATATTATTAATTCTCTCTGGAACAGGGCCGAGAGAACGGTTTCTGATGCAAATTACGGCTTCAGAGCCATCAAAAGATCTTTTTTTACAGAGCTTAATCTTATGGAGAATGGATTTTCCCTTGAAATGGAGATGGTTATCAAATGTTTAGAAAAAGGACACAGGATCCTTGAAGTGCCTTCATTCGAGCTGAAACGAAGGTTTGGGCAATCCCATATTTCGACGGTACACTTAACAGATTTTATTAGATGCTTTGTCAATAACATGATTTGACAAGGGAGATTGTTATGCAGAATTTTGCTGTTTTGGCTTCCGGCCGCGGCGGGAATTTACAAGCGATCATCAATGCCGTCAAATCAAAGAAAATCAAGGCCAATTTGAAAGTAGTCGTCAGCGACAAAGCCGATGCCTTTGCCTTAAAGCGCGCTAAAAAAGCCCGTATTGCCAGTATTTATGTTGCCCCTAAGGACTATACTGACCGCCAAAGCTTTGATTGCAAAGTTCTGGAATGTTTAAGGGAGTATAAGATTGATTTTGTGGTCTTGGCCGGTTACATGAGGCTTTTAAGCGCCCATTTTATAAGGCAATATCCGAATAAGATTATCAATATCCATCCGGCCTTGTTGCCTTCTTTTAAAGGCATCAATGGTATCCGTGATGCACTCGAATATGGCGTTAAAATCACGGGTGTAAGCGTGCATTTTGTCAATGAGGAAATGGATGCAGGGACCATCATAGCACAGGAAACGGTCAAAATTACTTCCAAAGACACACTTAAAAGCCTGGCCCAAAAGATCCACAAGGTGGAACACAAACTTTACCCTGAAGTTATTGGTTGGTTTGCTCAGAAGAGGTTGAAGGTGATTGGTCGGAAGACGGTTCTTCGTTAAATTTCGGCGTGCCGTCTTTAAAGCGGATATGGATGAGTTTACCTTCATTTTCTTTCGGTTTGTCTTCTCCAAAATTGACCAGTTCAGATTTGTCGAAGAGATATTTTTTTCCCAGCCTCAGGTTATTGAGCCTCACATTGGTAAAATTTTCAAAGTGATAGTATCTTAACGTGTCCGCCACAATGCCAATAATAGTTTTGTCATAGTTATGTTTAGGGGGGAAGTCACTGTATTGGAATTTAAAATGGATACGGTTGATGATCTGTTTGGTTAAGAACTCGGACATAGGGATATCGTAGTATTTGATATGAGTTCCTGTTTCATCGCCAATCATTGAGGGGGATCCTTTTCTGTCTTCCAGGAACCGTTTGACATATTCATCGTTGGGGATATCACCGGACATAGAGCGCATAAAGTCCTGCAAATAAAAAGTTGAACGGGTTTCGATGCCTTTGCTGATGTCAGTAATAATGACCACGAAAAACTGGGGGGCCAGTTCGTTCTTTTTGGCCTGGGTGTTAAAGAAAATTTCATATATGGCTGTATAGAGGTTGTATTTGATTTTGCTGTAACTATCGGTGTAGGACATATTAAAACCATAGTCCTCATCCTTGGTTTTTTTCTTGTCCACAATGTCATATTCGAAAGAAAAGATGTTATTCATATATTTTCCATCGGCAAAATTGACAAGAAATTTAGGAGTGTTTGAAGTCCCTTGCGGGGGGGACTGGTTTTTTTGCACTTCATAGTCAAAAATAGGGGTCTTGATAGGCAAATAGATCCAAAAAGTACGGCCAACCTGGCGCGTACGTACATGGAGGTTAAAATCTTTGAGGCATTTGTCCTCAAATTTTTTTTGGGCTTCAGTGACGGTAAAAGGAGGGGGCTCTTTTTTAAAGGCGCAGCCGCCGAAGTTACCTAACACCAGGACAGCCAATACGCAAACACCAAAGAGTTTATCCTTTTGGATGGGAAGCAGGCTTGATACCGAATTTGTCAAAAATGGCCTCAATTTCATCGTATTCCAATTCTTCTTTCTTTAATAATTCGTTAGCAAAATATTCAAACAGATCACGGTGGGCAAGCAAGGTCGCTTCAACATCCTTGATACACAGACGAAAGATGTCCTGAATGTCGCTATCAATAATTTCTTTTGTCTTTTCAGAGACCTTAAATTCTCCCCCGTAAATGCTTCCGCTGTCTTGGAAACCAAAGTCTCCCAGCAGGCCTGATTTACCCATGCCTAGATTTTTGACCATGTAGGAGGCCGTACGCATGGCTTCATAAAAGTCGCTGCCGGGGGCACCACCGACACCTTGACTGGTGGTACCGAATTTGATTTGTTCCGCTACATAGGAGGCCACTGAAACTTTGATGTCGGCAATCAATTGGTTTTTGTTGAGGCAATAGAGTTCTTCTTTAGGACGCGGGACAACCATGCCTAAACTGCCGCGTCGCGGGACAATGGAGGCCTTGATAACATCGTCATCAGGTTGGTGTAAGTACCCGATGATGGCATGGCCCGCCTCATGGTAGGCCGTCCATTCTTTTTCTTTTTGCGTCAAAATGAGGTTGGATTTCATACCAAAGACGATACGGTCGTACGCTTCAGAGAGGTCTTTCATGTTGATCTTGGTCCGGCTGTCACGGCTGGCGATGAGGCTTCCTTCCCGGATCATGTTCTCGATATCCGCCGGAGAAAACCATAATGTTCTTTGCGCGAGAATGAGGGAATTGACCATTTCTTCATGGGAAACTTTTTTTAGATAAAAATCAAAGACCTCTTTACGTTCCTTTAGGTTGGGTCGCGTCACATAAATTTTGCGGTCGAAACGTCCGGCACGCATGACGGCGGAATCCAGTTCACTTTCATTGACGTTGGTGGCGGCAATGACGACGATATTGTTTTCCGTTTGACGCAGACCGTCCATTTCGGTCAGGAATTGGTTGATGGTGGCATTATTGCTCATAGTGCCGCCAAAACCCATGTCTGCTGTCCTGGGACGGGCGAAAGAGTCGATTTCATCGATAAAAATGAGGCAGCCTCCGTGCATTTCTGCCTGGGCACGGGCCTGCTTAAACAAGGATTTCATGGCCGCTACACCCTGGCCGACGAACATGCCTATAAAGTCGCTTCCGGTGGCAGGGATCAGCGGCAGCCCGCATTCGGTGGCAATGGCCTTGGCCAAATAGGTCTTTCCGCAGCCCGGAGGGCCAATCATCATGACCCCTTTGATGATTTTTCCGCCGATGCTTTTGACTAAGTGACGGTCCTTAAGGAGTTTGACCACTTCCCATGCTTCTTTCTTGGCCCCTTCCATGCCGATGACGTCGGTCCATTTGACATTGACCTTGGCTGGCTTCATTTTGTGTTTGCCGATATTCATGAAGGCGCCGGAATAAAGGAAGTAATACATTCCAAAAAACATCGGTAATTGGATAAAGGCGGAAAATATCCCTATCAGCAGGAAGTAACCCATTTGGGCGGATAATTGTCGGCGGCTAAAAGATTCAAGTTTGGAAAAGTCCTGCAAAGCAGCGGACATGAAGATGGCCATCCATACGACCATGATGGAATAGATGGCGATGAGGATGATTTTGATCCAATGTAAGCGGATAAAAATAAAGAATTTACGGAAGATACGCATAAGCCCCTCTTGTTAATAAGTCCATGATTTAATTACCAAGAAATTACCTTACGAAAGCCTATCACAGAGCTTGGGGTAAGTCAAACGACCTTAATTTTTCTGATATCTGAGATTCCCTTGACGCTCGCAACAATCTATGTTAGATTACGCACTTCACTAGAAGGAATTTCAGTTATCCTCCTGCATTGAGGATTTTGTTAAAATTATAGAAAAGGAAAGTATATGTCAAAGATCAAATCAGTCAAAGCTCGTGAAATTATCGATTCCCGCGGCAACCCTACAGTTGAGGTAGATGTCATTTTATCGTCAGGGGCTTTGGGTCGCGCGGCGGTACCTTCGGGAGCTTCCACTGGTGAGCACGAAGCCATCGAGCTTCGTGACGGCGACAAAAGCCGTTTTAAGGGCAAAGGTGTTTTAAAAGCAGTCAACAATGTCAACACCGAGATTGCCAAGGCTGTTAAAGGCAAAGAAGCGGATTTTGAAGCCATTGATAAATTGACCATTAAATTAGACGGTACCGAAAACAAAGGCCGTTTGGGGGCCAATGCCATTTTAGGTGTTTCCCTGGCGGTTGCCAAAGCTGCGGCCAAGGAAAAGAAACAATCGCTCTACCGTTATCTGGGCGGGACAAAAGCCAATGTTTTACCTGTTCCCCTGATGAACATCGTCAATGGGGGTATGCATGCCGATAATAATTTGGACATCCAAGAATTCATGATTGCCCCTATCGGCGCGCCGACATTTTCTAGGGCCATTCAGATGGCCTGTGAAGTCTTCCATACGCTTAAAAGTATTTTGCATGACAAGGGCCTGGCCACGTCCGTAGGTGATGAAGGCGGGTTTGCCCCTAATTTAAGCAGTAATGAAGAAGGTTTGGGTGTGATTATTGCGGCCATTGAAAAGGCAGGTTACAAACCCGGTAAAGATGTGTGCATAGCCCTTGATCCCGCCGCGAGTTCTTTTTATGACAACGGCCAATACGATTACAACGGTAAAAAGATTTCTTCTTTAGATATGATTGAGGCCTACAACCAGATGGTTTCTAAATATCCGGTCGTCTCCATTGAAGACGGCCTTGATGAAAACGATTGGGAGGGCTGGAAAACATTGACAGAGAAGTTGGGTGGGAAAACACAACTGGTAGGGGACGATATTTTTGTGACCAATGTTAAGTTGCTCCAGAAGGCCATTGACCGCAAAATCGCCAATGCGATTTTGATTAAGGTCAACCAAATCGGATCTTTGTCCGAGACCCTGGATACCGTCAACCTGGCCAAGAGACATAAATACCATTCGATCATGTCGCACCGTTCCGGCGAAACAGAGGACACGACTATCGCGCATTTGGTGGTGGCCACCAACATCGGGCAGATCAAGACGGGGTCACTTTCACGTACGGATCGTCTGTAGATCG
>JAJXTI010000088.1 GCA_021783915.1 bacterium | reverse complement strand
AGGGGTCAAGCATAATGGTAATCTTAAATTAGCTAAGAAATTGGTGGATGTAGCAGAGGCTGCCGGTGCGGATGCCGTCAAATTCCAAACATTTAAAGCTAATAAAGTGATTTCACGGCATACTCCTAAGGTGGTCTATCAACAGCAGACGACTGGTTTCAAGGAGACCATGGTGGATATGGTCCGTAAATTGGAATTAAGTGAAAGTAGCTTTCGTGAGCTTAAAGAGTATTGCCGGGAAAAAGGCATTGAGTTTATGTCTACTCCTTTTGATGAGGATAGTGTAGAGTTTTTGCATCGATTAAGAATGGGCATTTATAAAATTTCTTCAGGAGAAATCACCAATGTGGGTTTATTGAAATTAATTGCCCAAAAAGGCAAGCCGATTATTTTATCGACGGGAATGTCTAATCTCGATGAGGTCAAGCAAGCGGTGAAGATTATTTATGGGGTAGGTAATAAGCAGATTGCTCTTTTGCATTGTGTTACTCAATATCCAGCGCCTTATAAGCAGATGAATTTGAACGTCTTGGTTACGTTGAAAAAAGAATTCCGGGTGCCTGTTGGCTTGTCTGATCATTCCTTGGGAATTTGGATGCCTATTGCTGCGGTTGCCTTAGGGGCCAAGATTATCGAGAAGCATGTCACTTTGGATAAGACAATGCCCGGTCCGGATCACCGTGCTTCCCTGGAACCCGATGATCTTAAAGAAATGATTAAAGCTATAAGAGCTACCGAAGTTTCTTTAGGAAATGGTATTAAGAAACCAGCGGCGTGTGAGCAAGGGCACATTCATTTGGTGCGCAAATGTATTGTTGCTGCGCAAGATCTGATGGCAGGGCATGTTCTAAGTAAGACAGATATGTTAGTCAAACGAGCGGGACATGGTCTGACTCCCGCACTTTTAGAAAATTTGATTGGTAAGAAAATGGTTAAGGCTGTTGAGATGGACAAGCCTATTACAAAAGAGTTGTTACGATGAAAAAACGTACTGTTGCAGTTGTTACAGGTTCACGGGCCGATTACGGCCACTTGTATTGGCTGATGCGAGCTATTCAAGAAGATTCCCGTTTGCAACTTCAAGTATTGGTCACAGGTAGTCATTTGTCTGGCCAGTTTGGAATGACATACAGGAAAATCATTAAGGATGATTTTAAGATTACCGCCAAGATTCCTATTTTAGATGCAGATAATTCTTCGATGGGTATTACGGCCTCTATTGGCCGTGGCTGCAATCTTTTTGGCAAGCTTTTTAAAAAGAACCCTCCTGATGTGGTGGTTGTGTTAGGGGATAGATATGAAATTTTTGCCGCAGCCATTGCCGCGCATATAGCTAAAATCCCCTTGATGCATTTGCATGGAGGAGAATTGACACGCGGGGCGATAGATGAGGCCATACGTCATTCCATAACCAAGATGGCATTGTTCCATTGTACTGCCACACCTGAGTATCGACGTAGGGTGATTCAATTGGGTGAAACTCCTGAGTATGTTTTTTGTATGGGTACGCCAGGGCTCGATCATATATATCGCGTGAATTTCTTAAGTAAGAAACAGTTAGCGGAGAAGTTGGTTTTAGATTTGTCCAAGCCAGTTCTACTGGTGACCTATCATCCGGTGACTTTAGATAAGGAATCTCCATCTAAACAAATAAAGGAGATCCTGGCGGCGATTACCTCAAGTGGGTATTCAGCTGTATTTACCAAGGCCAATGCTGATCCTGAGGGAATGTTGATTAATAAGATGATTGCTAAGTTTTGCCATCGACATCCACAGAAATATAAGCTATTTGATAATCTGGGGCAACCTTTGTATTATAGCTGCCTTAAACATTTATCGATGATGATAGGTAATTCTTCTAGCGGTTTGGTTGAGGCCCCTTCATTTCATATGCCGGTCATTAACATAGGTGATCGTCAGCGGGACAGAATCAAGGCATCTAACGTTATGGATGTGGTTTGTTGTCAACAGGATATATTAAACGCTATCCGTAAAGCTGTCCATCCGGATTTTCGTCGTCGTCTGCAGGGTTCCAAGAATCCGTATGACCGCTATGCTGATGGGAAAACCAGTTGGCGAATCAAAGAAATATTACGAACCGTCCCCTTAGGAGAAGATCTTATTAAAAAGAAATTTTTTGACATGAGGTAGAGAAAAAATGGTTAAAAAAGATTTAATTTTAATTGGAGGGGGAGGGCATTGCAAAAGTTGTATCGATGTTATTGAATCGGGAGGTAACTTCAAGATAATTGGTATTGTTGATAGAGAAGAGAAATTGCATCAAAAAGTTCTAGGTTATGAAATTATTGCTAGTGACAAGGATTTGCCAGATTTAATACGCAAACATAAAAACGTTTTGATCACCATCGGAGGAATCAAGGACCCTTCCATTAGGGTCAAACAATTTGACTATTTAAAACAATTGGGAGCAAATTTTCCTCTCGTCATTTCGCCCCAGGCGTATGTGGCCAAAAGTGCCCGCATTGAAGAGGGAACGATTGTGATGCACCGGACGTTAGTCAATACCGATGTCAAGATAGGCAGAAATTGCATTGTTAACACCTTTGGTTTAGTTGAGCATGATTCAACCATGGGAGATCATTCTCACCTTTCAACAGGAGCTGTGGTCAATGGAACGTGCAGTATCGGCCAGAGAGTTTTTATCGGTAGTAACAGTGTGGTTGCAGAGGGGGTTTCTATTTCCAACGATGTAATTATAGGAGCAGGTTCCTTTGTGGCGAAATCTATTAATCAAGCGGGAATTTATATCGCACCCGGAAGACTGGTAGGTCTATGCAAGACATAAAATCAAATATTATGATGGCTATCACCCAGGCCATTCTGGAAGTCAATCAAACTTGACCCAAGGATCAAAAAATTAGCACCGATTTGGATGCTCCTCTCTATGGTCCTCAGGGTTTGGTCGATTCAGTGACGCTTGTGCTTTTGATTGTGGCGATTGAACAGAAGATAGAGGAATCCTTGCAAGTGACTATCGTATTAGGAGATTATGCAGCAGGTTTAGGGGAATATAATCCTTTTAAGAATATAAAAACTCTTTGTGAGCACATCGCTGTTTTAATTAATTCAGGAAATTATGCCGCGTAAACTATCAGGACTTCTAATTTCTGACTTCACATTGGATGTATTAAAATCATTCTTTTCTAATCAGATGGATTCATCATCCTATGATGTCCGGATCTCTCCTTTCGGACAAAAGATCAATTCATTTCGCCATTCTCCTCATATATTTGGCACTGAGCCATTGGATTTTGTGGTTGTATGGAATCAGATTACAGCCGTGATTCCCTCATTTCAAAGAATTTTGTGTTTTGAGGAGGTATCGCAGCAGGAATTATTGTCTGAATGTGATCAATTTATCAGTGCCATCAAGGAAGCTTCTACTTTCAGCCGTTATTTTTTTGTTGTTAATTGGGCCCTGCCCGGATATTTCCGCGGCTATGGTCCTGTCGATTTGCGTAAATCAAACGGCTGGCAGCATGCTTTATTGACGCTTAATAAGCATTTAGCACAGGAATTAGCTCATATCCCTAATGTTTATCTTCTTAGTAGTGAAAGATGGTTACAGATAGTTGGGGAAAAAGCCTGTGATCCACGTCTTTGGTACATGAGCAAAATACCGTATGATATGGGTGTATTTAAACTTGCTGCGGAGGATATTAAAGCTGCTTTGCGCGCTTGTTTGGGAGGATCTCGCAAGCTTGTTATTTTAGATTTGGATGATACCCTTTGGGGAGGTATTGTCGGTGATGACGGCTGGCAAAATTTACGTCTGGGGGGCCATGACGCTCAAGGTGAAGCATACGCTGATTTTCAGCGGGCGCTTAAAAGTTACCAAAAACGAGGAGTGCTTTTGGCTATCGTCAGTAAGAATCAGGAAAACATTGCTTTGGAAGTGTTTGACCGTCATCCAGAGGTAATCTTAAAGAAATCTGATTTTGTGGGGTGGCGAATTAATTGGAAGGACAAAACAGAAAATATTACCGATTTGCTCAAAGAATTAAATTTGACCCAGGAAGCGGCCGTATATATTGATAATAGCCCTATTGAACGTGCGCGTATCCAGGAATCTTTGCCTGGTGTTCTGGTACCCTCATGGACACAGAACAGTCTTTTATATACAAAGGCATTTTTGTCGCTGTCTTGTTTCGATACAGCCTTTGTCAGCGATGATGATCAGAAACGTAGTCAAATGTATTTGCAGGAAAAAGACCGTAGTAGTTTGCGGGCTAAAGCCCCGAGCATGGACGAATGGCTAAGTTCTTTGAATACAACGATAACAATTGAGCCTTTGACAACTACCAATCTTCCTAGGGCGACCCAGTTGTTAAATAAGACGAACCAGATGAATTTAACCACACGCCGTTTAAATGAGGGAGAATTTTTGAAATGGTCCCAGGATCCTAGCCATAGGGTCTGGATATTTCGTGTGGAAGATAAGATGGGAGATTCTGGACTAACAGGCATAGCCAGCTTTGCATGCAACGGGCAGGAGGCCAAGATCATTGATTTCATTTTAAGTTGTCGGGTCTTTGGTCGTCAGATAGAAAATGCAATGATGGAAACATTAATTAGGGAAGCTAAGAAATTAAAGATACAGAAGCTTACAGGGGTATATCTTCCTACAGAAAAGAATATACCTTGTCTTGAGTTTTTGAGTGAACGTTGCGGCTCAACTAAAATAAGTGATCATACATTTATGTGGGATACCAAGAAGGATTATCCAAGAACAAGATTTATTACTGTTAAAGAAGTTGAGACTTTTAATTTATGAATTCATGGAATGTTTCCTTTCAAGTTACGGAACAACTGGTGGATGCCTTTGCGCGTTTGACAGGGGACTATAATTCTCTTCATATAAATGAGCAGTATGCCCGTTTTTATTCGTATCGAGAGAGAGTGGTGCATGGAATGCTCCCAGTCAGTGCGTTTAGCTTGCTGGAGCCTTTTCGGTCCTTGGTCATTAAAAAAATTTCTGGACGATTCATCTATCCTGTTTATTTAGGGGATACCGTCATGCTAGAGCTTACGCAAGAGCAGGAAGATGATCAAACCATTGAGGGACAGAAATTTTCCTTTAATGTCAGGACATCTTCTATGCGAGAACCTGTCACCTATGGGGAGATTATTTTAGGGCCAGTGTCTTTAAAGGCTTCTTCAGTTCTATCTGTATCTAAGAACAGGAGTTTCTTGAAAGATTCTGTTGAAGAAAATACTTTAGAATTTTCAGACATAGTTAAGGGCCATTCAGAAACCCTGGCCTTTACTACTGTTTCTGGGGGGTTTGTTGCCTGGCTTAAAGAATTAAGGAAGTATACTGTAGGGGAAACAGAGAATAGGAATAATTTGCCTTGTTCTTACGAAATGATAGCGGTGATGCTTTGTTCGACAATGGTAGGTATGCGTCTACCAGGCCGGCGTGCGATCTTTCTAAATTTTTCATTGGAATTTATTCAAAGCTTGCAATCGGATATAAACTATGTCCTTCAAGGAACAGTTGATTTTATTTCTGTTTCTACTTCTATCATCGCTGAAAAAATAGAAATTCTTAACATCTTAAAAGGAAAGATTTCGGTCAAAATGGACGAACCTACTAAATCACCACCCAGTTTAAAAGATTTAAGCCATCAAAAGATGGATAGTTCCTTGCAAGAAAAAGTCGTCATCATCACTGGTGCTAGTCGAGGAATTGGGGCAACAACAGCTCGTTTGTTTGCTTCGCAGGGGGCACATGTGGTTATCAATTATTTAAACAGCGAATCTCAGGCTAATGATTTAGTTAAAGAAATCGAATGTCATGAAGGGCGCGCCTTGGCCGTTAAGGCAGATGTTAGCAAGCGCGAACAGGTGCAGAGCATGATAGCGAGAACCGTGAGCACCTTTGGTTGTGTAGATGTTTTAGTTAACAATGCGGTGACAGATTATCTAACAATTCCTTTTCAATCTTTAATATGGGAAAAGATCCAGAAAGATATTGATGTGATTGTTCAAGGAGCATTCCATTGTTCCCAGGAAGTTATTCCGCATATGATTAAAAAAGGAGGAGGCCGTATTATTAATGTTGTGACCATGGCAACAGAAATCCCTCCTGTCGGTCATTCAAAGTATGTTATAGCTAAAAGTGCTTTGATCGGCTTAACCCGTAGTTTAGCGGTTGAATTTGCCGGGCATAATATCCTCGTAAATATGGTCATGCCTAGTATGGTTGAAACAGATTTAACGAAAAATATTCCTACGGCCGTTCGGGACAGGATAGGCGGTAGCAATCCTTTAGGGCGGCATCCCACAACAGTTGATGTGGCCAAGGCGATTGTGACCTTGGCAGGTTCTAATTTTAGTTATACGACGGGACAGAAGTTTTTTGTGACGGGCGGATTACCACCGTTTGTTTAAGAATCCCTATTTACAAAGGAGAAATTTATGGGGGCGAAGATCAAGGCAAAAATACACATTAATTCGAATGCATCAGCCAAAGAAATTTCGACTAGGAATGAATTCTACGAGAAATTTTCCCAATGTCCTATTCCACCTAAGGAATTACTTTCTAATTTGGGACTTTTTCTTAATAGACAAACACTTTCACGCATTATTTACATGCATGACCTGTATCAGAAGATTATTAATGTCAATGGAATTGTCGTTGAATTCGGTGTCCGATGGGGACAAAATCTATCGCTGTTTTCTTCATTTCGGGGTATGTATGAGCCGTATAACTATTATCGAAAGATCGTAGGTTTTGATACTTTCTCCGGGTTTTCATCTATATCCAATAAAGATGGAAAAAATGAAATCATTTCAAAGGGTGCTTTTGGTGTGACTCAAGATTATGAAGAGTATCTCAATGCAGTGATGTCTTGCCATGAACAGGGAAGCCCTGTAAATCATATTAAAAAGTATGAACTTATCAAGGGGGATGCCACTGTAACCCTGGAAAAATATTTGCAAGATAATCCTCAGACGATCATTGCCTTGGCCTATTTCGATTTTGATTTATATGAGCCAACCAAGAAATGCCTTGAGCTGATATGGCCTTATATTACCAAGGGGACTGTGATTGGATTCGATGAACTCAACGACCCAACCTTTCCTGGCGAAACCATTGCACTCAAAGAGGTATTTGGACTAGACAAGTATTCAATACGCCGTTCACCTATAGATTCAGGGCCCTCTTATGTTGTTGTTGAGTAGTAAATGATAAAAATGAAACATATTTTAGACAATAATTATATTCCTTTAAGCGTCCCTCAAATGGATGGAAATG
>JAJXTI010000006.1 GCA_021783915.1 bacterium | reverse complement strand
AAATGCCGTTGACGCGATTGTGGACCGTGGAGTTGTCCAACCGGGCCATATAGGCCGCGTTGGACTTAAAATCACCCTGGAGGATGGCGTTGTCGTTATTGAACTGGAGGACAACGGGACGGGTGTCCATAGCCGGTTATTTAAATATTTGTTTAAAACGATGGTCTCTACCAAGGACCCCGATCAACGTATCGGAGGTAAAGGGGTTGCCATTTTTTCCGGAGGCTATGAGGAATTGTTGAAGATCGTCAAGGGGCAGGTAGAGCTGCAGACATTTCATCCGGAGACAAACTCATGGTGCTTGGGCTGTTCATGGGAAGAAAATCAAACCGGGCACCAACTACGGCTCACCCAAGGTCCCTCTCGAAATCAGGGGACAACGGTACGTTGGCGACTACCGCTCCCCCAGGTCCCCCATCGAAATATTGTACTGGGTCAACCGGCATTGGGGGCCATCATCCCCGCGTTATTGTTCATCCTGCTTTTTGGCTCGCACGGGATTGGCGCAGTGTTAGCTGCCGCACCGGTGGTGTTGATGACTCCGGAGGGCGTCACCAAGCTAAAACATCTGCTTTCTGTATTTTTACCCGGTGCGCAGAGCAGGCAGCAGTTATGTGCGCGAAAGGTAGCTCTTGAAGAAGCGGGAATTGGGAAGGCGTTAGAAAAATTGTTTGCGACGGTCCGGCAGCCTGTGCTGGAGCAGGGCGGTCATATCAAAAACGGAAAGGGAGGAAGCTCGTCCATTTCCGGGGCGCGGTTTGTCGTCATCCGTGAGACGCAACAGCAGCAGAAGAAATTTTCTTCTCTTGGGACAGTGAAGGTGGCCTTGAATTTTGATGAAGGCGGGCTGACCGCCGATTTTGAAAGTGACAATGACCTGGGACACCAAAAGGCCAGCGGATTCCTGGGCGCGGCGCCGTTTATCGACGGATTCTCCAGGGCGCAGTTGCTGACCGCTTCCCGCGGTAAATCGGAATTCCCCCAAACGCACACATTCTACATCCAGTTCAGGAACTTCGAATACAAGACGCCGCTGGCTTTCGTCGAGCATAAAGACGGCCGGGAGACGGTTTTCTTCCCGTGGGATCTCCTGGAAGCCCCTGCCTTGCTGGCCTCCATGGTTGTGACCGAGGAAATCCTCCACTCCCTCGGGTTGTTTGATGATGTCCGCGTGCATTATATGGTGGACCGGCATATCGTGGAAGGCGCACATAACGGGACGACGACCTTGCGGTGGCGGCAATTTGTCGAGGACATCAAAGTGGCGGAATGGAACGATATCGGGCAGGAGGAAGACGGCCTTTATCTGAAATCGCTCGAACTCCTTCGGCGTGTTCCCGAAGAAGGGGCCTTTGCCTTTGGGTTTTCGATCAAGGAAATGATCCACCGCACGTGGATGAGCGTGCTGATGAAGGCGGAGTTAAAACAGGGGGATCCGATCGCTCTCAAATTTGTTTATCCGCCTGGCATCGACAAAGGCCAGACGCAAAAACTGCTTGCCGGCGCAAGGCCCGAGGCCGAGGACGCGTATTTATGGGAACGTTATTTTTATTCGTCGATCGCCAATTTCTCGTCGGCGCGCAGGCATTACCCGCGGCTGCGTGACCAGCCACAGGTATCACCGGGACAGACGCTCGGATGGTTCGCCTTTGATTTTATTGACGGGATGAGCCTTGACCGCTGGGTAAGAATTGAGGCGCACCAAAAACCCGGGCGGATGCTGCCGGTCCTGCGTGATTTTATCACTGCTGTCCGGGACACGGAGTTGACCGGATGGATCCTGCTTGATTTAAAACCAGTCAATGCCCTGGTCACCAATGCTCAGGACAAGGTCATGTTATATGACGCTGGTTCCAATCGCCCGCTGGACCATCCCAGGCCGGACAATTATGAAGGGTCAAGGCCCTATTATGACCCCGGGGCCACCCATTCTTTTAATACGCCTTATCAGCATGTTTATATTCTCGGGGTTTCCCTCTGGGAAGCCCTGTACGGGACAAGTTCTGTCCCGGTGAAAAACCGCTGGCATACGTTTTATGAATATCATCAGGAGTTCGGCACGATGCCATCGCAGGAATTCTTGAAAGGGTTATTGACCCAAGAGTGGCGGAAGAAATTTGTCCCCCTGATCGTTAAAGCGGTCGCGCCTTTCATGAGTGGTTCTCATGCGCCCGCTCCCAAAAGTGTTACAGAGCGTTATTCCGGCACAGCCGAGTTGTTGCAGGAGTTCGAAGATGTCCGCAAAGCCATCCCGACCGATGAAGATGACGATAAACTGCATCAGGGAGACGTCACGCTGCCTGACCTGCGTGCCTGGGCCGCGGAGATCATCCCGCAGCTTTGGCCAGCGGCGCGCAACATCGCCATGCATGTCAGGTCTGGGTCCGGGCAGATCGCTGCCGTCCTGAAGAAGGACGATCCTTTCAAGGTCCACCCGGGGTTTCATACGCAACTGAAGGCCATCTGGTTCGATGTCGAGGGTGAACGCGGTTATCCGCTGGGATCGTTCGATGTTTACGACGGGAGGACCATGGGCGTCAACCGTCTTTTGATCGACCGGATACGGATGCAGCACCCTGCCGCCTTGAAGGTCGTCTATGATGCCGGCGCGATGGTATCGGATGAGCGCGCCGCGGAATATGAACGCAGGGCAGGGGAGATAGCTGGCAGGATCCATGACCGGATTGCTGAAGGATTCGCGGTTGGCTTGGACAGGCCAGCGTTGCTGGCCGTGGCCAGAAATATGCCCGGGTTTACGTGGGAAATGGTCGACCGAGTCCCGGAACTGGCAGGGGAACTGGCCCAGATCGAAGGGAAGGAGATCGACGCCGCATCGATCTCCGAGGCCGTCAACCGGATGCGTCCCGAACGCCGGGCCCTGCCGTCCCAGTTCCGGGAACCTTTCAGGGACGACACCTATGTGCCGCAGCGGTTCTTGCTGTTGATGGGGACGCTGGCCGAATACGCGAAGAAACACGGCTTTGCGTCCATTATGGCTCTGATTTCCTATCCCGACGGGTACTCAAATATACGCCTTTTCAAAAACGCCGGTTTTGACGTCGCCGGTTTTTTCTCCAGAGACGGGGAGATCGATGATGTGAAACAGAAATGCAAGGTGTCGAGCCGGGTGACGGGAGACCGCCGCCAGTACGCATGGGCCTTGATCGACGAAACCTACCGTCGCGCCCAAAATCTCGGCGTTCCGATGTCAGACCTCCAGCGCCACGTACTGGTCGAGAAAATCCTGGATAACGGAAATTCGCAGGGGGCGCAACCTTCTCAAGAGCTTCCGGCCCCGGAGATCCCGGCGGGGACCGCCGCCAAGATCAGGCCGGACGAAGAAACGCCGGATACGGGTTTCGCGGCAACACCCGAGATGATGGATGAGGTACGCAAAGATTTGCGGCAAAACAACTGTTTCTGCCAATGGATCAGGCCGCTCGACGAAAAACTTGGTTTCGTCGATGCCCTTCTTCCCGAAAACGTACGGAAGAATTTAACGACCGGCCAATGGGCGATCTTTACTCCGGCTGTTGTCCGGTTCTGCCAAAATTCTGAAGAATTTATTTACCTTAAAAAAAGGGAAGAAATCATAGACGGCCAATATGTTTATTATCACATCGTTGATGAGACGGAAGCCGACCGGGCCAATGGATGGCCGCTGACCCTTGCCAGACTGAGCGCCTTCGGCAACGCGGCCTACACCCTGATCGGAGCCGGCGTTTCTGATCTTACGGTAAAAGGCGAAGGACACCATGCGGCGCCTGATTTCGGCGATCCTGATAAACCTGCCCGTGATCTTTTTTGTCGCCCCGGCCAGGTCTTGGGCGGGAGAGATGCTACCCTGTTGGATGTTGTCCGTGAAATTGTCGGGCACAGGTCTGAAATCCTGATAGCAGGCGCATTTGTATTCTATATCGACGGAACCCTTTTGGCCGGGGAAGACGATCAGGGAATGCGCACCGTTTTTTTGCGGCATATTGGCACATCGCCGACAGGGGCCATGTGGCCGTGGATGGAGCGCATCTACAACTGCCGGGGCCCTGGGTGGCTAGGCAAGGTGGTCTGGCCGATTGTGATCGAATCTGTCCTGTTTGTGAACGTGTTGATCGAAGGATACTGGTACGGTATCGCCGGATCGCTTTTTACGCCCGGGTTGCCGGCCGTGGTCATGACCGTATTTCTAACCTGGCATATCCTGCATGTCATCGGCGCCCCCGGAGCGACGATGAAAAAGAAGTTGCAGTTTGCCTTTGACCGTGACAAATGGGCGGTGACCATTGGATCTTTTTTTCTGGTCGTGCTTGCTTGCATGCTGGGAGATCGGGGTGTGTTGAGCCCGGTTGGGTTCACATTTCTGCTGCCTTTCATCATCGCTGTTCCGCACTTGATGGCCCAAATCCGATACGCCTTGCGCCACGTCGATCATCCCGGGTTGGTCTGCGCCGCCGCGGCCGAGGTTCGGGCGTGGATCGCGACCCGGTGGAGACCATGGCTGGGAACGTTTGACCATCTCTTCGCCCATCGCGTCGGACAATGGGACACCACGTTCCGGGAGCGCGAGGACTTCCATATCATCCTGGAGACGATTAAAAATTGGGCGCAACGGGAGCCTTTCCCGGACCGGACATTGCTGGCGGCCGTCGATCTGTTGCGTCGTTACGCCGTGATCCGGATGGTCCTGCCGTCGGCATCGTCCGTCATCCCGCTGGCCTACAGGGGACTGGCCCCCCGGCATTGGGTGGAAGCGGGAGCAGACGGGTACATCCGTACGCACATGTTCACCCGGGACGGAGAAAGGTTTATCTACAGGCAGACTGTCCCCCAAGGTCGTCTCGGTGCGGACCGACGGGGTGCGACCCGTACGGAGGCCTTTACCGAGGCGGCCCAGGTAGCACTCTTAATAGCACGAGGAGAGCACCGCAATCCAGCCGTGATTCTGATGGCCCGGCAGACCGGTCTTTTGCCGCACAGGGACATTGTGCGGGTGAGCTCGGGAGAATTACAGAACATGATCCTGAACGGTCATTTCCCGTTCTGGCTGGTCAATCCGTCCCGTTTGCGCCAGATGGCGAAACGTTATCTTCGCCATGCCATGCCGCCTGCGGTCGCGATGTTTCTGTTGCAACTCTCGGACCGAAGGCACGCTTTTGCGTACGGCGACGGAAAACAAATCAGCGGCGCGGCGGCCAAGGCCCTTTGGGCGGGTACCAGCAACCTTAGCGAAGAAAGAAAAGAAATGTTTGTCAAGGCGCTTGGTGCGGCGTTGCCGCCGGAAAACCAGGCGCATTTCAGCCGTGTGTCCGCCCGTCTGCTGCGGGTGTCCCTCTTGCCGTACTGGCCGTGGATGCTGCTGACGGTGGCCGTTGCGGCCGTCGCCATCATCGGGACGGTGATCCCGTTATTTTTGCACATGGGTGCCATCGACGGGATCCTGGCGGCGCTGCGACACCTCGTCCAGATCCATGCCCCGCCGGCTTCGGCCCTTTTAGGCCTTGGCGCGGCAGGGCTGATGGTCGGGGTTGTCAGTGCCTCCGGCATGGGAATGCCTGCAATGGCCAACAACCAGCCCCAGGCGTCCACCGGGACCTCCCAGGACATCATCGTCTTTAATGTTGATGATTCACAAGAAAAGTATAAACATGAAGCCCGGGAGATGATCTCCTTCCTGACCGACACCCTGGGCGTGCAAGTCCATCAGCTTCCCGAGGGGATGCAACCGAAGAGTATCAGCCACCAGGGCCCCCAACACACCGATCATTCTGTAAACTTCACCGACCTTATTCCCGCAGGGGAGACTGATGGCATCTCCTATTTGGAAGATTTGGTTGCCAAAGGGATTCTTGTGCCTGCCCCATCGCAATGGACGTATTTCTGGGCCATCCCCATCGTCAATAGAGAAACATTGCGCCAAAAGGGGATTTTCAATCCGCGGGTCCAGGACGCCCTGGTCCGTGCCTGGTTTAAGACGGATTCAAAGCGGGCCATTTATGAATTTTTGCGTTCCACGACAGGTAACTCATCAATGACATTGGTTCTCACTGGCGGTTATTATTGGGATTGCCTGTTAAGGGCCTTTCAGTATGCCGTGGAATACTCCATCGAAAATCACGTGTTCCTGCGCGTCATATTGAACGAACAGGCGGTCCAACCGGCCCATATTAAAGAATTCCGCGGGGAAGAAGTCCCTCGAGAGGCCTTTGATGATTATCGTCAAGAATATGTCATGGCGCTTGATGATCTTCACGTAAATTATATTTATGCCGTCAACGGCCAGATAATCCATGAGAAATACGTAATCGAGAGGGAAAAAACAGGAATACGCGTGGATGTTTATGAAACGACGCGATTTTTCAAAGATCAATTCTTTCCCCTTCCTGAAGGGCGTTGGTCTTTGAGCGAAGCCGTCAAGACATCCAATACCGGTAAGGCTTTTCTGAATGTCATCGGAAAAACTGGAGATGTTGGCAAGAACTTCACTGCCCCCTCCTTGAAGCCTGGGCCACAGGTTGTCCTTTCTAGCATAGCCTGGGGCCTTTCTTATGGCCATAAAGCAGTTCAAGGGGCAGTGGTATCTCATAAGTTCTGGCCCCATGCTTGGCCTGACATGACAACTTATATTTTTGACGGTATTTTGGCAGGGATATTTCTGGCCTTGATTGTCCATTCTTTTAAGCTTGTCAAGGAAGTCAGCCGCACCCTACCGCACTTAAAGGATGAGTCCGATATAGCGAGCGGTGAGGTATTCCCGCGGAAATATTTTTCTGGCGGAATAGAAAATTTCGCGATGAAGAGTTTACCTTTAGCCCATACGAATAATCCCGTTGCAGTAGAAAATACAGTTGGGCAGATTTTTAAGGTAAATCTTGATTTGGCGATGGGCACTACTCAGGGGCATGAAAGCGGTGGAGGGCTAAATTCCCAGGAGGATTCTCAGGCAAGAGTTCTTTTGGGAATGTTCGGGATTACCGAATTTTCTTCACCACAGAAGCTTTTGGGCGGGAATAGCAGTCGGTTTCGTCCAATCAAATTTCGGCTTCCTTCAGGTGAGAGTTATGTGTTGCGCCAGGTGAAAAAGCCAATTTCTGAAGTACGTTTTATTGTTTCAGTAATGAATAAATTGAGGACAATGGGGTTTCCTGTACCGAAGCTTTTGTCTACAGTAAATGCCCCGGAAACGGATGATTATTTTGTCCAATATGATGGCGTATTTTATCTTGTTGAGGAATTGTTGCAGAGTGGATCAACGATACGTGCGGCAAATTTAAATAATCAGCATTTTTTTGAGATAGGTAGATTTGCAGCGAGTATCAACAATGCTTTGGAAGGATTTCATCCAGAAGGGGAAAAGGTTTATAAAAAAAGAGAGCAGATTTATGGGGAACTAAAGAAGGTGTTTGCGGATTTTTTTGAACGATCCTCAAGCGGTGACCAAGTCTTACGTGATAGTTTTAAATCAAATTACGAGTTCTTCCTTAGTCAATTTGATGCTTTTCGGAAAGAATACAATTCAGAGGAATTGCGGAGCGGGATTGTTTTCGCTGATCTTCATGCGGGAAACTTAAAGTTTGACACAGCAGGCAGGATCGTAGGGCTTCTTGATTTTGATTTTGTAGAGACAGATAAACGGATTGTTGAGTTTAATAACATGCTGTTGGGCAATGATGATCCCCTGACAGAGAAGCTTTATACATATGAGAAGTTTTTGACAATGTTGAGGGCATATAATAATGAAGCTAAAATTCCTCTTTCAGATAATGAGGTCAGAGGAGTGGTCGGGTTGATTCGTCTAAGGATGCTAGAGGACATATTTCAGAGGTTTATTGAAAACAAAAAAGATGACGCTTTTCATGTTCTTCCCACAGATGAACAGCAACGAGTAGCCCTTCAATCCATTGAGATGCTGAAGGTGTTTAATAATGACTTTGAGACTGAAGAAAAAGTTCAGCAGTTTATTGATTTAGTTAATCAAGACCTTTCGAAGTCGGCGTCATCAGAGGACAAAGAATCTGATATTAAAAGGTTAATGAAGAACTCTGGTTCTATGACTTTGTTGGATTTCTTGAAAAGCAGTCCGTATTTTCAGAATAAAGTATTTCCTAAAATCAGAGCTGTAGCTACGGACATGGATGGCACCATCATAGGAGGCACGCCAGAAAGTGATTGGAAAGCCATTGATGCTTTGATTCAATTATTGGATGTTATGGATAGAGTTTACATCATCTCCATAAATAAGTTTACAACCATAGAAAAAAAGATCATTGATAATATTCCTGTTAAAAAAAGACATAAGAGTAGTGTTTTTTCAGGTCGCGGTACTGTTCTGACAGAATTTGATGCCAATGGTAAAGCCTTGCAGAGGACGGCATCTTTGGGGGCACGGTACATTCAAGATCGTTTATTGACAGATGCACAGTTACAGGAGATCGAGGAAGCCATTAAACCGGTGGCCATAGAATACGATCAATATGTTAGGAATGGTGGATCGGAGTCTGATAGATCGTGGAGAGCGCGTTATCCGGGATTCTATGGGGGGTATCATATTGATAGCACAGGTAGCAATGTGGAGGACAAGGCGAAGTTTGATAAAAGGGATAAACAAGGAAATGTGGTTTCGATTCGGCGGATTATTCAAGCTGAAGGGCTTGGGTATGCAGACATGGTTATTTCTCAAATCCCATCTAAGAAATATGCTCTTAATGGAAAGGATGATGAGCGTTTAGAGTTTATCAAAAAAGTAACGGCAAACCTCTCACCAGATATTCGATCAGTTATTGATATTGAACCTGAAGCCAGTGCTTCTATTGCGGTAAAGAGAAAAGGTGTTGGAAAATCTGGAGCAATGCAAGAGATCCTTAAAACTTTTAAACCTGAAGAGGTTATCTATTTTGGTGATGAATTTGGGGAAGGCGGGAGGGATTGGGAACTGGCAGAAAGATTCCCTGTTGTTTCGGTTGCGGTAGATAAAGAGCAGTCCAAGATCCATCCGAAGGCTTGGGGGACTGTCGGGGACGCTACTAATGTAGATGCGACTATTCAATGGATGACTGCATTACTTGAAAATAAGATCCATAAAACTATTGATCAGGACGAAGCGATGGTAGCAGGGAAGCCTCTTTGGGAAAAGTATAAGGATGAATTAAGGTCAGAATCAAAGCACCCGGTTGATATAGGGAATATGGTTATTTCCATGTCTCCGCAACAGGGAGAGCGATATCAAAAAGAGGTAATGAGATTATTGAAAGAAAATGGTTTAACTCGAGTGACTCCGGATATTTTATTTAAGGCGGCAGAAAATTCAATCACTGAAGAAGAGAAGAGCAAGGTCGAGGGAAGGATTGCCCTGCAGCCGGGTTCAATGAATCCATATCATAATGGTCATCTTTCGATTTCTTTGTCTGGTATTTTGAGTGAGGATCTTGGAGGGGCTATCGTTGCCACAGCAGGGATAATTCCTGAGAAACCATATGCAATATCCGCCAGAATAAGAAATTGGATGGCGCAGTTGACGGTTGACGATATTTCCTCATGGGTCAGAGTTTCCACCATTAGAGATGATGTTTTTCAGGCATTTAGCGACAAAGACTTGACAATTTGGGGCGATGATCATGATCGTGCTAAACAGGTGCGCATGATGGATATGGCCGGATTTATATGGCTTTTTTGTGCTAACCCTAAAGTTAAATGGATGTATTTGGTCGGTTCAGATAAGGTTGAGGCTTATTCCACAAAGGATGAAAAAGATTTTATTAAAACGGTCTTACACGACAAGATAAATGCTAAAGTTTTGTATTCTTTGAGAAAGACGGGAACAAAGGGTTCTTTAGAAGAAAAGATAAAAGCGACTTGGGTACACGAGCTTTGGAAGGAGGGATTTTTTGACCAAAACAAGAAAGAAACAGCCGCTGGGATTGCAGCTTCTGACTTAAAACGTAATATTATACAAGGTAAAGGATCAGGAAATGATATTTCCCCGGCTCTTCAGAGTGTCCTTACAAAGTATCCAGAAATAGTCGAATTGTATGAATTAGAAGATGTAATATCAGGCATAGAAAAGAAATTAAATGGTGCTATTGAGCAATCAAGAAGAATGGAAGTTATTTCTTTATATAAAGAGTGGTCTGAACGTATTGATGATTTAGCTACAATGCCCGTCATAATGGTCAACGGCCAGGCGATTTTTCCAGCGCAACTTTTTTTATTGCAAGACGCAAAGCTCAAAATGAGTCGCAAGGTGGCCCCTTTTATGCAAGGTCTTTTGACTGAAGCTCAAATTGGCTGGCTCATCATGCGTGTTGAATCCATCCATGGGGTCACGGTAGATGCCCAGGTAAGATCTACAATCAACATTGAATTATCCCGGGAAAATATAACTGATTTTACGCGTAAAACGAACGTGGTCTGGTTGGGGCATTTAACAGCTGACGAGCAACAGATTTTTCGACTGGTTGAGAGTGAGGCTGCCATTTTTCATAACGGTATATTTGATAAGGATGGGTTTGACGTAGGTGTTGCAGTTGATAGGGAAACGGAAAAGAAAATGAAGGATGCAAGAAAACATTTTTATCTAGAGTTGAGTAGGTTGAAAGCATTAAGTAGAAAGTATTGGGATGAAGAGCTGCCGCGATATCGCGGGGAAGTCCAGAGTCATAATGAAGATAAAAGACACGGGCAACCCAAGATTAGTATCGGCATTGTTTCATTGTTTGACCACAGGTTCGATTCTCTCATGCGTAGACTGGATGAGTTGGAAAAAATCAAGAACAAGGATCAGGTAGAGCTTGTGATCACCATTGTTTTGCTGAACTCTTCCGTAGTTAATCAGGAGAATTGGA
This sequence comes from bacterium, assembly GCA_021783915.1. Taxonomy (GTDB): domain Bacteria; phylum Omnitrophota; class Gorgyraeia; order Zapsychrales; family Fredricksoniimonadaceae; genus JACQCF01. Next base: position 18,852 of record JAJXTI010000006.1, on the reverse strand, counting down.
AGAAAATGGAGGACAAGATACATGCCCTGGGATTCCCCGTCAAGACCATTTTTACAAAACATAATACAATAACAACAAATCGTAATCTGGCGGTATCTCTTTCGAGCGGTAAATACCAGGTGTTTATTGACGATGATATAAGTTTAGTCGGATCGGTTGTCGAGAAGATGGTGGCTGTATTAGAAGAAAGGCCTGAATTAGGGTTTGTTAGCGTAGCGGCATATAGTCCTGTTCGCATGAAAGATGGCCGAATCGGCAAGGAATTGTATAAGCCAAGGTTTATGTTGAAACAGTTTACGGACGATAAATTTAATATTGCGATTTCAAACCTAGTTTTAGGGATGGCGACAGCAACACGGCGGGATATCCTCGAGGTTAACCCCTTCCTTCGTTTTTTAGGGAATTTGGGTGACGATATTCATTATTTGCGGCAGGCGCATATGCTTGGATTCCTGGGGGGGTATGTTTTGGATAATGATGTTTATATTATCGATGAGCAAGTGGGGGCTACAGGGGCCAGCGCAACCAAAGGCCAGGTTAACTTGTATCCTTATTTGATTGAGGAAGGGATTTCATATTATTTGAATCAACAGACATATAGCGAATATGAACACCGCAGGGCTGCTTTTAAGGTTAATTCGTTCACCCGCGGTCTTTTAACCCGTGAGCAAGCAGCTGATCTTTGGAAAACGTTTAGCGAGGCATTGTTAGACTTTCTAAATGGGGACTTCAAGGACATTCAGATGGATTTAGATGCAAGAAATTATCCTGAGCAGGTCAAGGATCAATTGATCAAGGTTATGATGTACTACAGGGAGAAAAAGGTAGAACTAAACGAATATAAGAAGAATGAATACGACCCGAAGAATCTTTCCAAAGTGAGCACGTATTTTGGGATGCTTAAATATACGGATGATCCGTCTGCGTATTGGTTCTTAAACAAGAAGATATTCCAAAAGCAGTCAGATTTGTACAAAAAAGAGCTGGATGGGATGTTTGAAATTTCATTTAAATTATCGCACAGCGGCAAAGATCTTCTCACTGTGCAGGAGATGTCTGCTCGCAAGGCAAGGTTTGAACGTGCCTTTGCTATTGAAAAGGATATTAAGGAGATGCTGAAAGTTCTTCGTCCCGGAAGGTCTGCTGATATCGATAGCATGCGCGAAAAGCTTTTACGCTTGCAATGGCAGGCTAAACGGTTGTCTAAAGAATTCCCATTAACCTCGATTTCACAGCCGTTGACAGTAGTCCCCTTTGAACAGTTAAGCCAATTTGGAAGCGATGCACGGAATCATCATGTTGCGCTATATTCAGGGATGTATTTGACCGATGGCTTGGCTCTTAGCGAGGCGCAGAACCCTAAAGCATTCAGGCAAAACAATCATTTGCATGGCACACAGGAGATGACAGTTGCTATATCTGGGAATGTTCGCATAGCTCGTATAGGAAGTGATGGAAAAGATATAGAATCATTGCCTGTTTCTGCAGGAAGTATGATAAAAGTTGCACCCAACACGTTGCATAGGATCGATAATCCGAATAAAGATTTTGTTAGTGCGGATTTTACGATAAAGGAGCCGTTGGTCCAGCTGCAAAAATCTTTTGAATATTCTGAGGTTGAATCTCCAGATGGGATCAGAGTAATTGCCCCTGTTGAGGAAATAATGGATCGTGACAGAGGGAGGGTTTTAATGCATTTTTATCCTGCGATGGATCATATATTGGATGTTGACCAGGAAACACAAAGAATGAATCTGGATGCTCATGGAATGCCTCGAGCTAACGGTGACGCTTATGTCAAAGTTAAGATCGTTTATTTAAGGGCTGGCCAAGAAAGCGATTTGTTCCGGGTTAATCCTGTTTATAGCGGATTTCAAGCTATACGTATTTTCCCCTGGCCAGAAAAGATTAAATCTGATTGGTCATTGGATAGGGATAGAGTGGGATTAACAGGGCAGATTGAATTATTTGATCAGAATTCAAGGCCTGTAAAAATGGGGAACTTTAAAGGAGGGGATCTGGTTGTTATTAAGAATGATCAGGATTTGACACAAGGAGGTGGCATCAGAGAATTTAGGGTAAAAAATACATCCAGTGGGGAGACACTAATTCTTGCTGTGGTTGAGAAAATGGATGTTGAGGAGAGACTTTTACCTTATTTTTTGAGGACTTTGACAACAAAGGAGAAATTACATAATTTGGCTTCGTTACCCGCTGATATTTTGAAAGAGCACAGTAGTAGCACTTCCGCTGAATTAGTTGCAATAGGCAATGAAATAAAAGCCAAAGAATCGGTACTAAGGGGCTTATCTAATCATAAATATATGGAAGGGCTGTTTGAGGACATTACCAGATTGGAAGATCAGTTTGTTGGGGCTAATGAGGGTCTGTTACAGGATGTGCAGATGATTAAGAAGTCCATTTCAGATATTTTGGACAGAGCGATGAGCATAACAATTAATAAGGGGAATTATTTTCTGGCAGTTTTTATAGATCCGGACTTGATGTCAGTGATAATGAAGGTTGTGCCAGTAGTGAGAAAGTACGTTAAAGAGTATTTTACAGAAAATGGCCGTATCCCGACAATGGATGAAGTTAAAGATTTTGTACAGTCTGATAAGGATGTTTTGGAAAGAACAAATCAGAGGAAACTTGAACAGATTCCGGATCTTATGCTTATTAGCGGAATTGAATTCAATGAGGGGGCTGAGGAGCGGATTGGTTTAGCCAAAGAGATGTTTAATCAGTTAATGAACGTTCCCCTAGATCGGGTTGGTGATGTTATTTGGAGGTTGAGGGAACCGAAAAATCGTAGAGCGGCAATAATCACGTTTAAGTGGATGGCTAATGTAGCCGAGCTTAATAATGATGAATATCGTGAGGAAAGGGAACGCGCAAGACGTATTCTGAAGAGATTCACGGAAATGTTTTTTGTGGAGTTTGAAGGAAAGAAAATGCTGGATTCTTTTTCGGATCTGGTTAAGCAAAAGATAGATGAAAAATTAAGGCAGGGAGCAAAGCCCGATGAAATCATGGTTGTCCCCCTGTTGACAAGCGGAGAACAAATTGGTCAGTATATTGGTAATAAGATTTTAGGAACAAATGTGAAGACCCAACCACTCCTTCTTACAACAGCCATGACAATTGCTTTTGGACGAGAATCCAAAGAAAAAGCGCTTAGAGCAAACATGTTCACTGAAGCGGGGAAAAAGAATGCGTTACGATATTTGAGACAAGAGGGAATTCTTAATAACAAAGTGAAGTACCTGCTTTTTATTGATACGGGGATGACGGGATCTTTCGGAAAATTGTTGGATTTTGTTTTAAACGATCAGGGGGTTTCTTCAGAACTTCTTTTGATTTTCCATGATGATTATCAAAAGATAGGTATAGAGAAAGACTGGGCGCATGGCCTGAACGATGAAGATGCCTGGCGCGAGAGGGGAAAAGATCTTCGCTGGATGTGCATTATGTTAGATCATGTATTTGAACACAGCGAAGAGAGCCCTTCTTATAATATAGAGGGGGTTTCTGGTGGGCATATTAGCGCGCCCAGAAGGCCGACAAATCATCAGTGGTTTGCTGATTTTGTGAAGCAGGAATTTGATCGGATGGCAAATGACCGTGGTATGATCAACCGGAAGTCATCGGTTACGACGATACCAGAACTATCACAGGATGAACTAAAATTATTGCTTAAAGGGGAGGCTGACCCCAGTAGTGGCAAATTGATATCGGAACACCCTTGGGAATGGGGCCCTACAAGGGAATTAGAGGACAGTCCCAGTTACATCCGTTCGCTAGAGCAGATGCGTCAAATTGAATCAGCCTTCCCTGGCATTATTCATGGTCAGTTGCGAACGCATAAAACTGAAACAGATTTAAGACAATTTTTAGAAAAGATAAATAAAGAAAAGGGTGTGCCTGCAAATTTTAAAGGTGAAGAAGTTCATGTGCTAGACGGCACAGGTCCTGATGCTAAAGTGATTGGACGGATTGATCGTAAAATTGCTGAGGGCTTTGGGTATCCTCATGAGACTGCCAATGTGATTATAGAAGATCCAGATGGAGATATTGTATTGCAGTTACGTAATAAAGAGAATTTTGATAATCATTTTTCTATTTATGGAGGCCATTTAGAAGTCGGAGAAAAACACGAAGCAGGGGCCATTAATGAAGCGAAACAGGAGTCGGGACTTATTGCTGGGTGTAGGAATCCAATGGAACCTATTGGTCAGCAAAGTTATGATTATCCAAATGATAACAATCGTGAGCGCCGTTCCTGGTTTAAACAAAAGTTAGAAAAAGATGAGTGGGAGGAGATGAAGGTTAAGAAATCTCAAGATGAACAATCAGTGGGGGCAGATAAAAGCAAAGATGATTATGATACATATAAATGGAAACTTTCCCAATTATGGAAGAAGGGCAAAGGTGAAGTAACATTAGTTAGAACGATCAGTAGGGAGGACATTCAAAAGGCATTAAGTCGGCAGAATTTAGAATCTAAGCTGCCGAATCAAAACAATACTTTTTTTACAGTAAAAGATAATTTTAAAGGAAGCGCCTACAGCTTTCTTCCTGGTGAATTTGAACGGGCTGGTTTAGATCCGCAGAAATTAAGAATTGCTCTCGAAGCGAATGGAGTTAAAGGAGGCGTAAAAGAGAAAATCGCATTCAAATGGCTTAATGAACTTCTGGCAACGGGGATTGATGATACAGGCAGCCCGTTACCTTATAACTTTGATCAAGAAACTCCTGAAATTAGAGAAGCAAAGGCCGCCTATTATGCGGAACTGGCCTTGCCAAAATCTGAAGGTAGAATCAGTCTAGTTGTGCCAAAGCGGATAAAATTGAATTGTGAAATATTGCAAGCAACGTATTCTAAAGAATTGTGTCCACAGCGTAGTACAAGTGATGAGGTAGTAATAGACGCTTTCTTTACTCCAGATTCACTGGATCTTTTGATTAAAGACCCAATACTGTGGCAGCAACAAGCGATAAGGCTATGAATGGTGGTATTGATATCCAGAATATTAATGTTGGACACAAAGCGGGTAGTGTGAGGATTCAGTTTAATAAGCGAGATGTTAAGCTTAATGACGATTATCAAAAGGGCTGTCATAGCGGTAGTTCATGTATAGCGATTGAGTATAGACCCAAGGGCCCCCAACAATGGGCTGGTATTTACTGGCAAAGTCCTGTCGGGAATTGGAAAGACGCTAATGGCGCCTATGATTTAAGAGGATTTAAACGTTTGGTTTTTTGGGCCAAAGGCCGCAGGGGAGGGGAACGGATTTCCCAATTTGGTTTAGGGGGAGAGGGGCCAAATTCAGATGACATCAAAATACTAGGGGTCACATTAACTCATCAATGGCAGAAATATACGATTCATTTAGACAACAAAGACTTACATTCTATTATTGATGGTTTTAGATTTTTTATTTTGGAATATGATAACCCCCAAGGGTGCACATTTTATTTGGATGATATTGTTTTAGAGAGATAGGGAATACAAAGGGGGCCAGATTAGTTAAGAAAGTAAGTTAATATTAATAAAATAATAATTTGACTAAAAGGGAACGGTGGATATGAATGAACAAAGGCAGATCCCTCGTTGGAACAGCAAAGCCAAAGTTCGAGCTAGTGAAGATGATTTGTTCACTGATTGTATCATCGTAGACCTAAATTTAAAGGCATGCGTTTGTTTGTCAATGGACCTTTATCGGATAGTAAGCAGTTTAAAATGGTTGTAGCTCTCACAGAGAATTTCCATTTGAATGTGGGAGTGGATGTTGCCTGGGTCAAACAAGACAATGATTGCTTTACGTATGGCGTACGATCATGGATGCAGATAAAGAGAGGATCTCTAAATATTTGACCCATCATTTCCCGGAAGAATCGCAACGAAGATGGTGGTGTAAGTCAACAGGCTTGTCAAGTGCGCAGAAATTGGCGGTCGAGGAAGCTTTCTTTAAGTTCAACGACCGTCGGACGGCCGTGCGGACAAGTGAAAGGATCTCGGCAAGACAGTAATTGTTTGCGTTGGTAATCGGCCTGGGCCGCATCCATTTTATCACCGGTGACAATAGAGGCCTTGCAGGCCCGGCGGGCAACGGTGGTACGGTCGCAGCGGGCAATAGCATCTCCGGATAATAAAATACGCACAGCGTTTTCGATATTCTTTAATAGTGTGGGCTGAGTTTGGATAGCGACCGTGTCCTCATCAAACAAAGACGTTTCAATTCCCACCTCTTTTAATTTCTTTTCAGATTCTTCCCAGGCAATTTTTTCGGAAGGTGTTAATTTAAGCAAAATGGGTGTCAGAAGCGGCTGGACTTCAATCGTACCTTCTTTGATTTGTCCTTCAAATTTCTCAAACATGATACGCTCTTGGGCGGCATGCTGGTCAACGAGAAATAGGGACTGGCCGGCCTCAAAGAGCAGATATTTATTGATAAAGCTGCCGATAAACCTGGCCTGGGCGAATGGATTCTGCAGGGGATGATCTCTTTTAGAAATATCCTTGCTGACGGTTTGCCAATGACTGGCATTGAAATGCCCCCCGGAAGGCGCCGTGGTAGGAAATGAGATCTGTCCTTGACTGGAAGTCAAGGCTGGTCCATAAGTGTTCAGTTGTGGACTTTTTGATGGCGGGACCGGAGTCGAAATATAAGCCTCGATGGTTTTTACCTGCCCCTGTTGCATGAGGGTGTATTCACTCATGTGGCGCACAAAAGAAACTAGCCGGGCTTCCTGACGCAGCCGCACCTCACGTTTTGTGGGGTGGATGTTAACATCCACCTCACAAGCCGAGGTATGGATATCTAAAATATATGAAGGGTAAACCCCCGGCGGCAAGATAATTCGATACACGTCATTGAGGTTATAGCTTAAATTCTTGCTTTCCACAGGACGGTTGTTGACGAAAATATACTGCAAATCACGACGGGGCCTTTGGATGTTGATATTGCTTAAAACCATACGTACTTTAGCACCCAGTTCTTCGAATTCTTGGGAAGATTCCAGGAGGTCTTTGCTTTCCAGGTTCAAGGCCTCGGACATGCGGTCAATGGCCGAAGCTGACGGTCTTAAATCCAGCATAGACTTACCCGCATGGGTCAGGTGAAAATGCTTTTGAGGGTATAATAATGTATACGGTAGAAAGACATTGAAAATTTGTTGCATTTCGGAAGTGGTGCTTTTTAAGAATTTACGCCGGGCGGGTGTGTTAAAGAAAAGCTGGGTGATTTTAATTTCAGTCCCCGCGGTGGACAGAGGGGCCGGTTTAAAGTCCAGACGACGACCGGCCTGCAGATGGATTTCCCATCCGTCTTCGTTTTTGACCTTGGAACGCAGGACAATGTCGGAAACGGCAGAAATGGAATACAGCGCTTCTCCACGAAAGCCCATGGAGGAGAGGTTTTGTAGATCATCGATGCCTTGGATTTTGCTGGTTGCATGACGCTGAAAAATCCTTTCCAAATCATCTTTAGGGATGCCGCAGCCGTTGTCTTTAATGTGGACAAGCTCTTTACCGGCATCTTTTAAATGGATTTCAATACTATCGGCGCCGGCATCGAGGGAGTTTTCCACCAGCTCTTTGACAACGGAGGCAGGGCGCTCGACCACTTCACCGGCGGCGATTTTAGCGATGACTTCAGGGGAAAGAATTTTGACAGAGGGCATAAATAGAATTTTAAACACCTATTGCATGTTCGTCACGGGATAATTTATAAGTTTCGGTAATAATTTCTAGCTGGCCCCGGTTGTTTTTCTCGACGATTCTTTCTGGGAGAACAGAAACACAACGCCTAGGGGCTATGTTTCTGAATCTGCACCGTAAATTGTCGGGACAATAGTCGCTTTAGAAGTTATTACTGAACTTTTTGCTCTAGGACAGTTTCCTTTTTATCTCATCCAGTTTTTTAAGTGCCTCCAGGGGCGTGATGTTATTAATGTCTACCGGCCCCAATATGGAACGGATTTCCTCCACCAAAGGATCAGATGTGGGGACGAAAAGGTCTATCTGCTTTTCATGGTGTTTCATGGGCGTTGTTGAGCCCAATTCCAGTTCGCACAGGATCTCCTTGGATCGTTTGATGACGCTCTCGGGGATGCCTGCCAGTTTGGCCACATAAATGCCGTAAGAATCATCGCAGCCGCCGGGGACAATTTTATGCATAAAAATAATCTGGTCCTTCCATTCCTTGACGGCTACATTGTAGTTTCTGACACCCGAGAACCTTTCGGACAAGGCGATAAGTTCATGAAAATGGGTGGCGAACAGCGTTCGTACTTTTTGTTTTTGTAAGTTTTCCGCCAGGGCCCAAGCCAAGGAAAGCCCATCGGTTGTCGATGTGCCCCGGCCAATTTCATCGAGAATGACCAAAGAACGCGGGGTAAGATTATTAAGAATGTCCGCGGCTTCCGTCATCTCTACCATGAAGGTGCTTTGGTTTTTGGAAATATCATCGTGGGCGCCGATACGGGTAAAAATTTTGTCGACTAAACCGATTGTTGCCGGACCTGCCGGGATGGGGGCCCCCATTTGCGCCATCAAAACCAAAATGGCTGTTTGGCGGATATAGGTGCTTTTGCCGGCCATGTTAGGGCCTGTGAGGACAATCAGATGGTTGTCGGTATCATCAAGCAGGGTATCATTGGCGATAAAGTTTTCCGCCACTGTTTTTTCGACCACCGGATGCCGGCCATCTTTGATATCAATGGTCATGGTGTCATTGACAACAGGGAATGTGTAATTGGCCCGCTGGTTTAACAAGCCCAAAGATAAAACACAATCTATATGGGCAATTTGGGAAGCATAAGCGTGAAGACCGGAAACGTCTTCCAAGATGGTTTTCTCAATACGCGAGAGGATTATCTTTTCAATGGCTAAAATTTTGTCCTGGGCCGTCAGGAATTTTTCTTCATACTCTTTAAGTTCAGGGGTGATGTAGCGTTCACCGGTGCTTAAGGTTTGTTTACGGACATAATGGGCCGGCGCGGATTTCTGGTGGGTTTTGGTGATTTCAATGTAATAGCCAAAGACATTGTTAAAACCGACTTTAAGCGAATGGATACCGGTTTTGCGGATTTCTTCCGCCTGATATCTAGCCAGCCAAGCGCGGCCATTGTCCTGTAACCCGCGAAGCTCATCGAGGTCGCCATCAATGCCGGGTTGAATAATCTTTCCTTCGGGTTTAGCCAAGGGCACGTCGGGATTAATGGTCTTAGCTAATAATTCTCTCAGGGGTGTCAAATCGTTAAGAACCAACAGGCAAGAATCAAGGCCTGTTAAATGTTCCTGGATCAAGGGGCCGCGGAAAAGTCCGTTACGCAGGGCCAGAAGGTCTTTGATAGACCAGCAGCCGCAGCTAATGCGCGAGAGGGCCTTTTCTAAATCCGGCATGTTTTGCAGGCACTCATGCAACCTTTTTATTCTCGTCGGATTTTCATTGAGGTTTTTGATCGCTTCCTGGCGCAGATTGATGGTTCCTACAGTTTTGAGCGGATGAAACATCCAAAATCTAAAGAGCCGGTGGCCCATAGGGGTTTGGGTCAAATCCAAAGTTTTAAGGACTTCTTCCAGTTCAAGGCCATAGTACGCGGAAGGGGAAATAAAGACATAATCGTCCGCCGTGTAAAGGGCCATACGGTCAAGATGTTTAAGCGGTGTCTTGTTGGCGGCGCGCAGATATTCCAAGAGTGCTCCCGCGGAAGAAATGGCCAACTGTCTATTTTCGAGTCCAAAGCCGTTGAGATTCAAAACCCCGAAATGAGAGCAGAGATTTTTTTGAGCAGCTTCAAGATGAAAATACCAATCTTCAAGAGGGCTTAAGGCAATATTTTTTACTTTAACCAAGGGATGGTCAAACAGAAATCGTATTTGTTCTTCCTGTGAATTTGGATAAACACATTCATACAAGGGGAGCTTGGCGATAGTTTCTATAGCTTGCCGTGAAGAAGGCCATTCATTGGCCCAAATGACACCTCCCGCGGTATCACAGAAGGCAAACCCTAAACCTGTTTTGTTTATATATAGAGAAAGCAGGTAGCGGGCCTGGGTCTCATCGTCTAAATAGGTGCCGGCGCTTATGACACGGATGACATCGCGTTTGACAATGCCTCGGGCCAGGGCCGGATCTTCGACCTGTTCGCAAATGGCCACTTTGTGTCCGGCCTTTATAAGTTTGGCGATATAACTGTCGCAGGAATGATATGGTACTCCGCACATAGGGATTTTCCCTCCGGGATCCTGGCCGCGGCTGGTCAAGACTAAATCCAACAGGGAGGAGGCTTCTTTGGCGTCTTCAAAAAACATTTCATAGAAGTCCCCCAGGCGGAAAAAAAGAATGGCATCTTTATGGCGGGATTTGATTTCATGGTACTGCTTGAGCATGGGGGTCGAGGTTTCCATAAAGTAGGCTACTTTATATCATAAAATAAAAGTTTTGTTAACTTGAAAATTTTTCGTGAAAAATTTTTGTATGTTTTTATTGTTTTGGAAATCTTCTGCTAAGGAACCATTAAGCTCGCAACCTAAAGCCTATTAGGTGTTTCATCCCCCCTCCGGGGGGGGGGGGGCAGCTTGACAGAGGACTATTTAGGATGTTATACTTTCATATCTTTTGATTGATTTCAAATTATTTTGGATTATAACCGGGTATAAATCTTCACAACTATTTGTAAATAAAAGAGTTACATTTATGAATAAATTCTTAATCTTTCTTTGCCTCTTTTTTCCCCAATTAATATGTCCCCAGCTTTCTTATGCGCAGCAAGAAATGTCCATGCGTTCAATGGCCGTAGCGCAGCTTTATGAGTATGGCCAAGCTATCTATGACCGAGGTGATTATTCCCAAGCGGCAAAAGTTTTTTCAAGAATTCTTGCCATGGACCCGGAACACGCAGGAGCTTTGGATTATGCCAAAGAACTTAAGAAAAAAGGGGAGTTTGTGATTGTGCCGGTAAAACCTGTTTCATCAGCGGCTACGCCTGTTATTACAAAAACGCCTCAGGCCACGCAACAAGAGCCAACAGAGACAACGGATTCAATCCCAACGGATGAAGATTTAAAACAATATATAGAAAAAACTGACCAAGCTGTTGACAGGCTCCAAAGTGACATTGCCCAATTGCGTACGCAAATTTTCCAAACACAAAAAGACGCCGGCCATAAGAATGGGCATACTTCACCTAATTAAGGACAAATTCCGATGAAGAAAATATTGCATTTTTTTCTCAGTATATTGATGGCCATCAGCACGGCCCCCTTGAATGCCCTTGCCTCTGAAATTATTACTACCCCGCCGATATTTGTCAGGGTTATGGATTTGAATAAAGACGTCGTGCAATTGAAAAACAATGTGCTCAACCAAGAACGTGCCAACAGGGATGAGGAATTTTCAGCCGTACAGTTGGCCGAAGAAAATGCGGTCCTGGCCCAAAAAGTGGAGGAATTGCAACAACAGGTCTCCTCAGCCAGAGCGAAGTCGAAAGAAAATGATTTTGTTGCCAGCGTGGATTCTCTGGACCAATTAAGAGAAGTCATGGAAAATTATAGCCTTCAGTTGGATGAACGCAACCGTCAACTCATGGCACACAATGAAGAAACAAGAGCTTTAAGGGCGCGCATTGCCCAACTGGAACAAACTGCCCAAGCCAACAATAAATATATAGAAAATTTAAGACAGTCGTCAGCGGAACTTGATCAACAAGAAGAAAGTTTAATCACTGACCTCAAGGACCAAAAAGATTTCTTGATTTTTAAGAACAAATCTTCAGTAGAAAAATATCAACAACTCTTGGATTACAAGTCTCAGTTGGCCGTGACCAAGGAAGATCTTCAGAAGATCAAGGGCCTTTATCAAAAATTTTTGGAATCCTCTGGGCAAAAGCAACAAGAGGCATCTGCCATTACCGAGGATTTAAAGTCGCAAGCGAAACGACTGCGGGAATACCAGGCATCTCTACAAGATAAAGACAAGCACATGTCCCAATTAGAAGATTTAATTTTACAAAAAGACAATGAGATAGCCCAGCTTAAAGCTGCTTTGGCCTCGGCCCACGATCAATTGACTAAAGCCAAGCGAGAGTTGGCCGCCAAAGACAAGATTATCGGGGGCCAACAACGGGTCATTGAGGGGCTCAACCAAGATATGGGGCAAATGAAACAGAATGTTTTTGATTTACAAAAAGATTATGCCCGGTACGATGAAAGTTTTGAACGTATTCGTGAAAACGTCCTGGTTCTCCAGAGTAAACTTGCATCGGCCCAGCAGCGCGCCGCGGACGCTGACGTACAGGAAAAGGATCTTATTAAGCTCAAAGGTGACGTGGCGGCCTTGACTTACCAGTTGAAAACCAGCCAGGAAGATTCGCAACAGTATCAAAATCAAATTCAACAACTTAACGCGACTATTGATGGTTTGACCGCGCAGGTAGTGGCCAAGAACAAAGAGCTCCAGGACAAAAGCACTCAAATCAGCCAATTGCAACAACAGCTCCAAGCCAATTCAAGTTATGAAGCTACGATCAAAGAACTGCAAACCCAGGTCTCGACCTTGACCGATCAGGCGGCTGCGTTAAAAGTAAGTGTAACAGGACTTCTAAATATTAAAGAACGACTGGGTCTTTATGAGACCCTGTTTTCTAAATACCGCCTTTTAGAGCGGTTGGCTGCGGAAAAATGCGATTTATTGACCCAATTGTCCCAAAAGAACGAACAAGAGGCAGGCTATTTTAAGGACCAACTCAAGAAAACGATCCTTTACTGGCAGGGTTTGAACCAAAACAATGAAAATCAGTTGCAGAATTTAACGAAAGAAACGACGGACAAACAACAGCAGATAGCTGATCTACAAACACAGTTAAAAGGCAGTAAAGAACAGGTCATCCAACTAGGGAGCATGCTGGACGTCTACCAAAATAAGATTGACCAGAGGGACATTGCTTATAAGAAAAAGACACAAGTCATCGATAAATTACAGGGCGATTTGCAGACAGCGCAGGACAACCTTACCCAGCGGGACGACGATTTAAAGAAAGTGAAGGCTTATTTCTTTGAATTGGAACAAAAATCCTCGGCTAAAACCCAAGAACTTAGAGAAAAATCCCAGCAATTGGCATTGGCTAACGCTACGCTGGATCAGCAAACGCAAGATTTGTCCGCTTTGACTGAGAAATTAACGGTTGCTGAAGAAAAATTAAAGACTTCCGTTGACAAAAGCGAAGTTGAGAAAACAAAGCAATTGCTTGCCGTGGCCAGCGATGAAGCCTCAACGCTCAAAGCTTCCCTAACGCAGAAAGACAACGAAATTGAGCAATTAAAAAGGCAAAGCTTGGACAACGCCGATCTACAAAAAGAACTGGGAACAGTCAAAGATAAAGTCGCTAAACTTATGGAGGATTTATATTCCAAGGACGAGCAAATTCGGAATTTTAAATCACAGGCATCAAAAAAAGACCAAACTATCGATTCATTGAATAAACAGTTGGAAAACAGTGGCCAGAGGCTGCATGAGGCCCTCTTAGGCAATGATGCCCCTCAAATACATCAGGTTCTTGGGAAAACCCAAAAACAACTCAAGGCACTTAAGAAAGAACTTAATGACAAGCAGGAAATTATCGACCGCATGCAGGAAGACCAAACGACCGTTGATGATTTAAGGGAGCAGTTAAATGAGGCCAGGGGAGAAACCAGGCAGGCGAAAGCTGCCGCGCGCGATAAAAATGAACAAACACAACATTTGGCTTCCCAGGTCAAAAGCCTTAATTTGCAAATCCAGGACCTTCAGAACAAGATTGAAAATATGCAAATTTCCTCGAGAGAGCAATCTTTAAATAAAACAAATATGCAGGATACGATTAAAGAATTACGGAGTAAACTCAACGAGATCACAAAAGAAAAATCGCAGCAAAAGAATGCGTTGCGGGAAGATTCACAAAATCGCACAACATCCTTGATCCAACAAGTCCAAGAGCAAAAAGATCAAATCAGTGCTTTAAATAAGGAAATCGACGATCTCAATGCTTCCGGTTCTAAAGGAGATTATGCAGGCATGAAAGCAAGGATACAGCAAATGACAAAAGATTTAGACGAGCAGAACCAGAAGATGGACGCGCTTTCAGGACAACTTAAAGAAAAAACTGTTGCTTACGATCGTCAACAGAAAGAGATGTCTCAATTACGAGGACAATTGAAGGCCGCTTGGGCCCAAGTCAATCAATTGGGGGTGAGCGTGAAGACTGTTGAAGAAACTTACCCTGGTAGTCCCGGTAATGAGGGTTATTTAATCCGTGAGGGTAAGGATGCTTCTAATATGCTCTACCAAGTGGGCGGACAGATCAAGACAATGGAAGAAAAAATAGAAGAACTTAACCAAAACAACCAGGAATATAAGGCCAAATATGAGATTGCCATGAAAGAATTGAAACAGACCCGTCAGTTGCTTGAAAAATGTCAAAGTAAGCTTTCGGTACAGGCCGTTTTCCCTAACACCAGTCCTTCCTGGAATGCTTCAAAAGAGAAAGATTCCGTTTTACCGTAGCCCATGGCCTCAGCCATGCGAGAAGTATCAATGTCTTCACGTTCAGCCAAGTCCGCAATGACGGTTCTCAACCACCTCATGTTTCAGTTATAATTCTCCCCACCAATTCCTATCCAAACTTCTATATTGAATCGCTTCAGCTACATGTTGGCTTAGAATATTTTCCTCGTTTGCTAAATCAGCGATAGTACGGGCAACTTTAAGGATTTTATCGTGTGCCCGCGCGGAAAGGTTTAATTTTTCAACAGTTTGTTCTAAAAGGTCTCGGCATTCTTGAGACAATGGACAGAATTCCTTAATCTGCTGGTGATTCAATTGGGCGTTTGTCGTGACATTTCTCCCTTCAAATCGTTTCCTTTGAATTTCTCTGGCCTTAACAGTCCTTTGTTTTATTTTTATGGATGTCTCACTTTCTACATTCGAGAAGAGATCTTTTGATGGGAGAGAAGGGACTTCTAAATGAATATCGATGCGATCTAAGAGAGGTCCCGAAATTTTTGAAAGATACCGTTGGATTTGCCAAGAGGAGCAGCGACATTCTTTTTTGGGATCGGTGTGCCAGCCGCACGGGCAAGGGTTCATCGCGGCTACGAACATAAAATTAGCAGGAAACCGCACCGTTCTCGCTGCCCGTGCAACAACGACTTCTTTTTCTTCCAAGGGTTGTCTAAGGACTTCTAGAGCATTACGGTTAAATTCAGGAAGCTCATCAAGGAAAAGAATTCCATGGTGGGCAAGCGTGACCTCTCCTGGCCGAGGATTTGAACCGCCTCCAATTAATGCAATGTCTGAAGTTGTATGATGTGGAGAACGAAACGGTCGCTGGGTAATCATACCCGTTTTTGTTTTTATTAACCCCATGACAGAATGGATACGAGTAACTTCAATGATTTCGTCTTGATCTAAATCAGGCATGATTGTTGCAAGCCGTTTACTAATCATAGATTTTCCTGTCCCTGGACTTCCTATAAGAATAACGTTGTGATTCCCTGCTGCAGCTACTTCTAGTCCACGCTTTACATGCGTTTGTCCTTTGACATCGGAAAAATCAAAACCATAGTACGTTTTCTTAATTAAATGGGAGTTGTTTGTCTGAAAGGGTTTTATAGAAGTCGGATCCAGTAGAAATTGAATGACTTGATTTAGAGACCCGGCAGGGTAAATATCAATGCCATTGGCCATGGCTGCCTCAACCGCATTCTCAAGGGGAAGGATTAGCCCTTTGAAACTGTCTTTTTTCATCGATAAGGCTATCGATAATGATCCATTAATCGGTCGAATTTTTCCGTCTAAAGATAACTCACCAAGCATAGCGTATTGATTCAAATTGCTGAAATTGATTTCCTGGGTCGCTGACAGAATACCTATGGCAATGGATAAATCAAAGGCAGGACCTTCTTTTCTGGTATCGGCGGGAGATAGATTAATTGTTATCCGGTCAAGTTTGTATTTGTGTCCACTATTTTTGATAGCAGAACGAACGCGTTCTTTGCTTTCTTTGATGGCATTATCGGGAAGGCCGACAATAATCGTTGCCGGTAATCCACGTGAAGCGTCCACCTCGATACAGATCGGATATGCATCTAAACCATTGATTCCATAACTATATGTTTTGGAAAACATTGAAACCTCCTAGAATTTTGTTGGGTAAAGTACCCTTCACCGGGGGAATTGGACCGTCTAAGGCAAACTCTTCTTTTACATCCGCGGGGGCCAAATTGATGGTAATACGGCCTGCAGGGAAACTAAACCCACTGTTTTTTATGGCAAATTTTATCCGTCCAAGGTTTGCTTTGACTGTATTATCCGGCGAGCCTACAAGAGTCAATAAAGGCAGGCCGCTGGTAATGTCCGTCTCAATAGTCACCGGGTAGGCTTCCAGTCCGGCTAGGGTGAAACTAAGGGCTTGAACAAGCATAAGGGTAATTTAAGATAGGGGAAGTTAAGGGGTGATTCCAAGCTTTCTTGATGGGGAGATAGAAAGCAATCCTTGCTTTTTAGGAGGGCAAAGATATAATGAAGGCTAACATATTTAGCCTTTTTCGTCAATATTTCGTTGTTTACAAGACATGATGCTGCACCCTAGACATTCCTTCGGACCAGAAATCTGGCACAATCGGATTTTTTTAATTACTCTTATGGTTTGGGCTTTAGCTCAGACAACCAAGGTGATTATTGGGTTTTTTAAGGAAAAAAGGTTTAATTTCCGTTGGTTTATTGGTACGGGAGGAATGCCTTCCAGCCATGCGGCAGGGGTGACGGCGCTAGCAACAGCCACAGGTCTGGAATACGGCTTTGATACGGTGTTTTTTGCTTTGGCGGCCACCTTTGCTTTGGTCACCATGTTTGATGCTCAAGGTGTTCGCCGTGCCACAGGGCAACAGGCGACTATCCTCAATAAAATGATGGATGATATTTATTGGAAAGGGCAAATTGAAGAGCGCCGGCTTATAGAACTTGTAGGCCATACCCCTGTCCAGGTCTTGGCGGGGTTTTTGTTTGGGATTTTTTGGACATTGATTTTGTATTAATCTTTTAAGAAGGAGTGGGCTGTGAAAAAAAGTTGGATTTCAATTATTGGTGTCATTGTTTTATTAGTCACTATGGGTATCGTTGTGGCCAAAGTTAAAAAGTCCTCTTCCGCCTCATCTGAAACCGTTTCTGTGTCGGTACAAAAGCTTTTGGATGAAGCCGCACAGTACGAGGCCCAAGGGGACCAGCTAAAGGCCAAAGGGGCCTATGAGCAGATTGTCACTGACCATCCGGACTACGACAAGATCGAAGACATTCAAAATAAATTGGGTGATTTAAACATGAGCATTATTTTTTCTAAAACAGAGACCCCTCAGACCGTGATGTACCAAATTGAACCGGGGGACTCTCTTGGTAAATTAGCCAAAGAATACGGAACAACCAAAGAACTTATCAAAAGAAGCAATGGTCTTAAAAGCGACGTAATACGGGTAGGGGAGAAATTACGTATCTGGAAGGCCCCGTTTTCTGTGATTATCAATAAATCCCAAAACATTTTGATCCTTAAATTGGAAAATGAGGTCATTAAAATTTACCATGTATCGACAGGTAAAGATAACAAAGACAACGCCACACCAACGGGGACATTCAAGATTGCTTCTAAAATCGCCAATCCCGTATGGTTTAAACCGGGCAGTAAACCTGTCCCACCGGAAAGCCCTGAAAATGAATTGGGATCCCGTTGGATGGGCTTTGATGTCGATCCTCATTACGGTATTCACGGGACCATCCATCCGGAAGCGGTTGGTCAGTACGCGACCGCCGGTTGTATCCGCTTAAAAAATCCTGATGTTGAGGAACTTTTTGATCTTTTGCCGGTAGGGACAAAAGTGACCATTGAAAATTAATTTATGAGTAAACTCGATTTTGAAAAACCGATCCTTGAGCTTGAATCAAAAATCAATGATCTCCGTCAGATGGGATCCAAACGCGTCACTTTGGAACCGGATATCAAGCGCTTAGAGGCCAAACTCGAAAAATTAAAACAGGATGTTTATACAAATTTATCGCCCTGGCAAAGGATCCAGATCGCCCGCCATCCCAGACGTCCCTATACGCTCGATTATATCAAATTCATGACGGATGAAATTCTTGAACTGCACGGGGATCGCCTATTTGCAGATGATTTTTCCATCATCGGTGGTTTTGCCAAGATTGAAGGGACTAAGGTCATGATTATAGGCCATCAGAAAGGCAGGGACACCAAAGAAAACCTCCAACGCAACTTTGGCTGCGCCCACCCCGAGGGTTACCGTAAAGCCATGCGCTTAATGAGGCTGGCGGCTAAATTTCACGTGCCTGTCGTTTGTTTGATTGATACCCCGGGCGCTTACCCTGGAATCGGTGCCGAAGAGCGCGGTCAAGCCCAGGCCATTGCCGAGAATTTGAGAGATATGTCAACCCTTGCCATCCCCATCATTGCGACGATTATTGGTGAAGGCGGAAGTGGCGGGGCGTTGGGGATCGGTGTGGCCGATCGCGTTCTTATTCTAGAACATGCCTACTATTCGGTCATTTCTCCCGAAGGGTGCGCGTCGATTCTCTGGCGCAGTTCTCTTAAAGCTTCCGAGGCGGCCAAAGCATTGAAATTACACGGGGAAGATTTAATTAAATTTGGCGTCGTCGATGAAATCGTTGCAGAACCGCTGGGGGGAGCGCACCGTAACCCCGAAGAAATCGCAGCCAGTTTAAAATCCGCCTTATTAAAGAACCTTAAGAAGCTCACCAGCCTTTCCAGTGAAGATCTTTTGGAAGCCCGCTATAGAAATGT
>JAJXTI010000087.1 GCA_021783915.1 bacterium | reverse complement strand
AAGGAAATATTCCCAAAAGAAACTACCGTTTCAAGGGAGACCCCGGCAAGTGTTTTAAAAACACATAGGTCTTTTTCTTGGAGTGTCAAGGGGACTAAGCCGGGGCGGCAAGTATTAATTTTGATATTAAATTGTCGCGCGATCTTGTAGCCTAAATCTGTTGCTCCCAGGGAAGGCAGAGAGAGCCCGCCGGTAGCAACGACTAGGCTTTCGGATTTAAACTGTCCTTTGGTAGTCGAAAGATAAAAGAAATTTCTTTTGGCCATGTTTTCGACCTTGGCTTCAAGGAGGATTTGGACATGATACCGGTCACATTCTTTCTTAAGTAAGTTGATAATATTTTGTGCGCTCTGGTCACAGAAAAGCTGCCCCAATTTTTTTTCATGAAAAGCAATTTTGTATGTGTTGACTAGGTTGCAAAAGTCCTTTGGACTGAAACGGGCCAAGGCCGATTTTGCGAAATGCGGGTTTCGGGAAAGAAAATTGTCCGCTGTCGTATGGATATTGGTAAAGTTACAACGACCACCCCCTGAAATACGGATTTTTTTACCGATGGCATTATTGTGTTCCAGTATTAATACGGATCGGCCCCGCTTCGCCGATTCTATGGCGCACATCAATCCGGCGGCCCCTCCGCCGATGATTAAAACGTCTTTATAAACAGAACCATTGCCTTCCATAGGAAGTTATTCTAGGTGCTATTCTTGTTATGGTAAATACAAAGATTTTGTTTATTAAAATTATGGAGGTTTTTTTATGGTATCCTTTAGGTGATGATTATTAAATTAAGAATCAGCCGAGAGCCCTACGAGGATATTTGGGGAGGGTTTTGGAAATGCACAGTCGACATGCTTAGGGGCGCTTGTGTTTTAATATTTATTTTATCGATTTCTCCGGAAAACCTTCATGCGCAGGAAACAAACAGTTTTAGTGATCATGCCATTGCGGTCACACTAAAGACCATGGCCACTGCATTCCTTCAAACGGTTGATTTTGAAAAATTAAAGGCTAAACATATCAAAACTTTGTCCAAAATGGATGAAAAAAAATTCCGTAAACATTATTCCAAGGTCTACGATGTTCTTAAAGATGTCCCGCTTGGATTGCGATTGCGTTATGGCGTCACGGTAAACATGACCCAAAAAGAAGCCATAAGAAGGATGCAACGTTTAAAGAAAATAGACGTCCAACAGATCATTGATGCCTTACCCGATGAAGCCATTGCGAAACATGTGAAGGCTTATTTAAAACAGATGAGCTCAACATCTAAAGACCAGAATTTTTTACAGCCTCTTGATTCTTTGTGGAAGAAAATGACCCAGAAGGCCTAAAGACGGCTTTTTAAAGGTCTTCTTGAAGTGTTTTATCGACAGGGTTTAACTCAAGGCTTCCGTATAATAGTGCTTGGCCTGGCTGATATTTCCCAGGTTTAATTCTATATCGCCCAGGTTGGCATAAACAGGCCAATCCATACCTCCCCCCACCAAAGATTTTTTGGGATAATCTCGGCCTTCTTAAAGTTTTTTTCTTTAAGGAAACTATCAGCTAACCAGAAATTGGGGAAATGATAATCAGGCGCAATTCTCACCAAGAATAAACAGTAACTTTTTTGAGTTTGCCATACGTGGTTATAGGATTTTGTTAACATAAACCAGCTTAAGGCCAACAGGGCAACCATTATTTTGCTAAGAACATTCTGGTAAGCCGTCAAAAAATATTCTACAAAGCTTAATGGTATTATAAAACCCAAAATCAGCCATAGTAGCGCGAAAAGGCTTTTGTTTTTCTGCCATCGTCGCTTAAATATAAAAAATATTATTAAAAAGACAAGTACGCATAACATTATGTTCAATCCCGTTCCTGAAGTTTGAGCAGGCAGAGTATGGATAAGGACAATCTGAGAGGGGAAGACGAGTTCTTTTAAATACCAGAAGTTAATGCTTCGCGCTAAATTCATAATATGGTATATTAAACCAAGAATAATAACTTTATGACTAGTATCCAATTAGCTCAAATTTTACAGTCTTCAGTGGCTCCATGCGTCCTTATTTCCGGGGCAGGGTTGCTGTTGTTGGCCTTGGCTAATCGCCTGCCACGGCCCATTGATCGTGCCCGGTTGTTGTGTTCTCATCTTAAGAATGTCTCAGGCCCCCAAGCAGAGATTTACGTTAAGCAAATCAAAATTTATGTGCGCCGTTCTTATCTGTTGCGTAATGCCGTTTTTTGCAATGTCATGAGCCTTGGGGCCATCGCTTCGGTCATTTTACTTCTATTCTTAAGCAATCTTTTTAATCTGTGTTTGGTGATGCTGGTCAATACATGTTTTATGGTTGGCTTGCTGACCCTTATCTGCTCGCTGCTTTTTTTCCTCAGCGATATCTCCCTAACTTTGAAGTCGTTGGAAATCGAAATCAAAGAAGCCGGTATAACTTTATAATCTCCCGTCCTTTAACAAGACTTTTGGTTTCTCGTTGACATGGGAATATCCTTTTATATAATACTAAGAATACTTATTTAGTATCCATATTATAATGAGGGATGACATGGGAAAGAATTTGATTGTAAGAAACAAGATTCTTGATGCGGCACAAAAACGCATGGTCAAGTTCGGCTACCGCAAGGTGACCATGGATGAAATCGCCCAGGATTTGGGCATGAGCAAGAACACGATTTACAAACAATTTGTCAGCAAGCAAGAAATCGCTGAAGCCTTGGTAAAAGCCTTAGAGCAAAAAATAAATGAAGGCCTGCATAATATAGAGAAAACTCATAAAGAACCGTTGGCCATTTTCTCCCAGAGTATCTTACTTTTGCGTAAAGACCTTGGGTCGTGGTTTGACCATTTTTTTCGGGAAATCCCCACTGAATTGCCTCATCTTTGGGAGGATTTTTTGCATTATAGAAATGAAAAGATCCTCAACATTCAAGCGTTAGTCAGAAAGGGCATTAAGCAAGGGGCTTTTCGTGATATCAATGATTCCATCGCGGTCCAGGCATATTTGGGTGTCGTGAAGGCCGTTATGAACCCTCATTTTTTGGAACAGGAGAAAATCACATTTCATGAAGCACTCGATGCTGCTTTGGACATATGGGCGTACGGTATTTTAAGAAAAGGAAGAAAATGACAAAAAGAAAATTAATGATTTTGGTGGGACTTTTTGGATTTATGACAAGGGCCATGGCCTTTGCTGGTCAGGCTGATAACAAAGATAATCCTACCCACTGGCAATTCAAACTGGGGGGAGAAGACCGGTTGCGTTACGAATACAGATATAACTTCGATTTCAACAAGTCCAAGAAAGACGACTCGACCCAGCTTTTCCAGCGTTTGAAACTCAATGCCACGGCTAGTTTAACGGATGAATACCTTAATAAGAAAGTCGACATTTTTGTTGAAGGCATGGATATACGAGACGGCTCTTATCGCAGTAAAGCTGTTTCCGGACAAACGGACCCGTTGGATTTACATCAGGCTTACGTGCGCCTTTACCATTTATTGGGTTCTGATTTCGATGTAAGACTCGGACGGCAGGAGTTAAATTATGGTGCAAAACGTTTAATTGCTTCTCCCACGTGGTCCAATGCTATCCGCTCTTGGGACGGTGGAATCGTGCATTACCATAAGGGCGGTTTGTACAGTGATATTCTCTATGGACAGAACGTTCAATATCAGGATAAAGAATTCAACATATCTGATGGCCATGAAGTGCTTAGTGGTATTTATAGCGGCTACCAAAAAGATCATGCATATCCCCTCATCGAATGGTATTTTTTAAACCAGGATGATACTAGAGGTGTCAGCAATATCCACCGTTATACGGCTGGTGCCCGCATGAAAATGACCGTGACCGGGAATATCAAACTTGATGTGGAAGTGCCATACCAATGGGGGCGTACGGGAACCACTCCTTCAGGAACAAAACAAATAAAGGCCTATGCGTTTCATGCCAATCTTTCCAAGGGTTTTGATACTATCCCTTGGAAACCTTTACTGAATCTCGCTTATGACGAGGCCTCGGGTAATAAGGATCCCAATGGCAAACATAACAATACATTTGTGCCCCTTTATCAGACAGTCCATGCCCCCTATGGGCTTATGGATTTTTTTCGTTGGGAGAATGTGCGCAACCCTGAATTAGGTGTCACATTTTCACCGACTCCAAAGTTTAGGTTCACCCCCCAGATGGATTCCTTTTGGTTACAGAGTAAATATGATTCCTGGTATAACTCTTCCGGTACTGCCGTCAGGACTAAAACCAGCGGCGACCGTAATTACTATGTTGGCAGTGAAGCATCCTGGCGGTTTTATTATGATTTTTCAAAGAACATTTTATTTGAAACAGGCTACGCCCATTTTTTCCCAGGGGGATATGTGAAAGATACCGGTGCCGATGACGCGGCCGATTTCATTTATTCGCAATTGATTTTTAAATTCTAAGATTAAAAAGGATCCAACCAATGAAAACCGTTAAAGTTATTGTTTTGGCAGTGGTAGTATCTATTTTCTCGGTGAATGTTTATGCCAGGGACATAAGTGTCGCTGCTGCCGCCAATCTTCAGCCTGTTTTAGGCCAACTGACAACTGCCTTTGAGAAACAAAATGATATCCATGTAAAAATCATCATTGGTTCATCGGGTCAATTAACCGCACAGATTGAAAATGGCGCGCCCTTTGATGTATTTTTGTCAGCAGACATGAAATATCCTAAGGTTCTTTATAAAAAAGGTCTGGCACTGCAGGAACCCAAGGCCTATGCCTATGGGGTTTTGGTATTATGGACTTTGAAAGATGTGGATTTATCCAAGGGGATGGCCATTCTGAGCGATGAGCAGATAAAGAAGATTGCCTTGGCCGACCCGCAGCTTGCCCCTTATGGCCGCGAAGCGGTTCGTGCTATGAAGTTTTATAAACTTTATCAGGACATACAAAAAAGATTGGTTTATGGGGAAAGCATTAGCCAGACAAATGGTTTTATTGCGTCGCGGTCGGCGGACATCGGGTTCACTTCCAAATCAACGGTACTAAGCCCCAATCTTAAAGACAAGGGAACATGGACAGAAGTGGCGCCTGAAAGCTATGGCCGTATTGCCCAAGGGGTTGTTTGCCTCAAACACTCTCAAAAAGACAAGTTTGAATCCGTGCAGAAATTTTACAATTTCCTTTTCTCCACGGAGGCTAAGATGATATTTAAGAAATACGGATATCGGGTGGATGAATAAACTAACAGGCATCATTATCCACATAGAATCTTCCGGCCATATGTCGATGGTTGACATCGACGTGACAGGGGACAGCTTTTCTTCCATAGTCCTTGAGACGCCTCAAAGCGCTGATTATTTAAGAAATGGGGGGAAGGTTTCGTTGATTTTTAAAGAAACCGAGGTCTCCATTGCCAAGAACCTCTCAGGTCAAATCTCTTTGCGCAATAGATTTAAAGGCCTCATCAAGACAATCGAAAAATCAAACCTTCTGACCAAGATCATTCTTGATTATAAAAACAATGAAGTCATTTCTATTATTTCCACACGCTGTGCTGACAGGCTTGAATTAAAACAAGGCCAAACAGTTGAATGGTTGGTGAAAACCAATGAGGTTTCTTTGTTAAGGGAGGGGGCATAATGCACGTGGATTTACAACCACTGCTATTGACTTTAAAACTGGCCAGTGTGACGACCGTTATTCTTTTTTTGACGGC
Organism: bacterium; assembly: GCA_021783915.1. GTDB lineage: Bacteria > Omnitrophota > Gorgyraeia > Zapsychrales > Fredricksoniimonadaceae > JACQCF01. The sequence continues at coordinate 1,736 of JAJXTI010000087.1, read as the reverse complement.
TATACCTCTGTCCTATTGGATGGCTTTTTCAAAAAATAGATTAAAGTATTTTATTGAGCCATTGGTCAGCCTTCCCTTGGTATTGCCTCCTACGGTCTTGGGGTTTTATATTTTGCTTGTCTTTAGCCCTAAATATTTCCTTGGCCATTTTTTAGAAAACTCATTAGGTATAAGGGTGGCGTTTAGTTTCCTAGGGCTTATCATTGGTTCAGTTATTTTTAGCCTGCCGTTTATGGTCAATCCTATCAAAGCGGCCATGGAGAGCTTCCCTGTTTCATTGATTGAGGCGTGTTATGTTTTAGGTAAATCCAAACGCGAAACATTGATAAAAGTAATCCTGCCCAATATCAGACCGGCCCTTTGGGTGGGCATTATTATGGCCTTTGCCCATACCATCGGAGAGTTTGGCGTGGTCCTGATGGTCGGCGGTAATATCCCCGGCCAGACCAGGACCGCCTCTATTGCTATTTTTAATGAGGTGGAAGGGCTTAATTATGACACGGCTTCATTTTATTCACTGGTTTTGATTGCCGTTTCTTTTAGTGTTCTTTGCGTGTTTTACTATTTCAATCGAAAGCAGTTTAAGATTCTCTGAAAATGATTAAACTTCGTGCCAGAAAAATAATGAATACTCCCGAAGGCTTGGGGGAACTTGATGTGGATTTGACCATCGATAAAGGAGAATTTGTCACGTTCTTTGGAGAATCCGGCGTAGGCAAAACCACTCTTTTGCGTATCCTGGCGGGATTGACCAGGCCGGATAGCGGATACATTGAATTTGACGGACAGGTATGGTTTGACAACGCCAAGAATTTTAGCCTGCCTGTTGGCCAAAGAAGGGTGGGATTTGTTTTTCAAGAGCATAGCCTTTTTCCCCACATGAGTGTCCGCCAGAACCTTCTATTTGCCTTAGCGGACAAGACCAAGGTGTCCATGATTGATGGATGGCTGGAACTATTGGGTTTGCAAGGCCTGCGGGAACAGAAACCTGCCCGGTTATCAGGAGGGCAGAAGCAGCGTGTGGCCTTGGCCCGGACCCTGGTGAATGGCCCTAAAGTATTGCTTTTGGATGAGCCTTTGTCTTCCCTTGATATCGAGTCGCGGTTAAAACTCCAGGATGAGATTGTTTCCATTTATCAAAAGACCGGGATCACCACCATTTTAGTCAGCCATGATTTAGCGGAAGTGTTTAAACTTTCGGGTAAGATTTTTGTGATCGAAAAAGGCAAAATCGTCAAATCCGGCCCGCCCCAAAAGGTTTTTGTTAATGATAACCTGAGCGGTAAGTTCAAATTTACAGGAGAGATTGTTGAGGTCCAAAAGGACGGGGTTGTTAATATTTTAACAGTACGCATTGGCAATAATATGACCAAGGTGGTAGCAACCGATGAGGAAATTAAAGGGTTAAGGGTCGGGAGTAAGGTTATTGTTGCCACTAAAGCTTTCAATCCTATCATTATTTCTCCAAACGCTGGTCAGCATTAATCAACATCCTCATTTAATGTCGAATGATTGACGGATAGCAGAGGCAATGTTAGAATACCCGCCTTATTAAGTTAATTTAATTTCGGGGCGTAGCGCAGTTGGCTAGCGCGCAACGTTCGGGACGTTGAGGTCGACGGTTCAAATCCGTCCGCCCCGACTTATTATTGCTTCTTTTTATATGGTTCGGGCCCATGTCATCTTCTCAGGCACCGTGCAAGGTGTCGGCTTTCGTTTCACCACCCAAAGGTTTG
>JAJXTI010000086.1 GCA_021783915.1 bacterium | reverse complement strand
GGATAAAATACTTGCAGGATAACATGGAAGTGGAAACAATTCTTTACAAAGGGCAGGTCATCAAAGCTGAAGTGCCTACTTTTATTATAGCCATCGTTATTGAAGCCGACCCAGGGCTCAAAGGGGACTCTTCCAGAGCTGGTTATAAACCCGCTAAAATTGATACCGGCGCATCTGTTCAAGTGCCTTTGTTTATTAGTCTCGGTGAAACCATTAAAGTTGATACTAGAACAGGCGTTTATGTCGAAAGGGTCAAAAAATGAATTTAAAGGAAATTAAGGAAATTATCGCTCTGATGAATGAAAATAATTTAGGTGAAATCGAAATTGAGCGCGAAGGCCTTAAGTTGAAGTTAAAGAAAACGGCTCTTGAGGCCCAGATCCAAGCCCCGATACATTATGCTGTTGAATCTATTCCTACCCCTAAAATTGCTGCCTCCTCTTCTGTTGGGTTGCCTGCGGCTGCACAGCAAGCGGACATTGAAGCCACTCAGAAATCAACGAAAGAGATCAAATCCCCCATGGTTGGTACTTTCTACCGTGCCCCCTCCCCTGAAGCTGCTCCATTTGTGGAAGTTGGTCAAATCGTAGAGCTTGGCCAAGTAGTTTGTATTGTTGAAGCCATGAAGCTCATGAATGAAATTAAATCGGAAATACGAGGTAAGGTTGTAGAAGTTGCTGTTTCCAATGCTGAGCCCGTCGAGTTCGGTCAAACCTTGTTTATTGTTGAACCTTTATAATTTATGTTTTCTAAGATTCTTATTGCCAATCGTGGTGAAATTGCCCTTCGTGTCATTCGTGCTTGCAAGGAGCTTGGTATTCGTACGGTGGCGGTGTATTCTGAAGCAGATCGTAATTCTTTGCATGTACGTTTTGCCGATGAAGCTGTTTGTATAGGCAAGGCCACCAGTAAAGAAAGCTATTTGAACGTCCCTGCCATTATTTCTGCGGCAGAAATTACTGATGTTGAAGCTATCCATCCTGGATACGGCTTTTTATCGGAAAATGCCCACTTTGCTGAAATCTGTGAATCTTGTCATATCAAATTTATTGGGCCTTCGCCAGAATCTATTCGGAAAATGGGTGATAAAATTATCGCTAAAGAAACTGTCAGGAAAATAGGAGTCCCTTTAACTCCTGGTGGACACGGGATCATTGATACCCAGGAAGCAGCATTGGCGATTGCTCAGAAGATTAAATACCCAGTCATTATTAAAGCGGCGGCAGGTGGTGGCGGTAAAGGAATGCGTGTTTGTCACAATGACGTGACACTTATTAATTCTTTTAAAATGGCTCAGACAGAAGCTGAAGCCAATTTTGGACGTGCGGATGTATATATCGAGAAATATATTGAAGGTCCACGCCATGTGGAATTTCAAATTTTAGCAGATGAGCATGGGAACGTGATTCATTTGGGTGAACGTGACTGTTCTTTGCAAAGACGGCATCAGAAATTATTGGAAGAAGCTCCTTCTCCAGGCTTGGACGCGAATCTGCGAAAGAAAATGGGGGAGGCTGCGATCAAAGCTGCTAAAGCTGTCAATTATCACGGAGTTGGGACTATTGAATTCTTACTGGACGCCCATGGTAATTTTTATTTTATGGAAATGAATACCCGTATTCAGGTGGAACATCCCGTGACGGAAATGGTGACGGGCGTCGATCTTATTAAAGAACAGATCAAAGTTGCCAACGGGCAGAAGTTAAAAATGAAACAAGAAGATGTGAAAATTCAAGGAGCTGCCATTGAATGCCGTATTAATGCCGAAGATCCTTATAATAATTTTATTCCTTCTCCAGGGAAAATTAACGAGTTAAACCTACCCGGTGGTCTTGGTGTACGCATTGACACGCATATTTATCCAGGCTATACTATTAGTCCTTATTATGATTCCATGGTGGCAAAATTAATTGTACATGGGAAAGATCGCGAGGAGTCTATTCGTATTATGCGTCGGGCCCTTGATGAGTTTTATATCGCCCCCATTAAAACGACGATTCCTTTACACATGGAAATCATGCATCATCCGACCTTCCTTCAAGGTAAGGTCACAACCCATTTTTTGGAAAAAATGATGAAGAATGATGCTTAAAAGGAGCTTCTCATGTCGCTTGGAGAACAAGTGGATTTAGGCAATGTTCGCATCCATAAAAAAGTCATTGGTGATATTGCGGCTGCTTCCTTAAGAGAAATTCCTGGGGTTTTTCTTGCGCGTTTTGGTTTTATTGGAAGGCTTTGTACGTTTCTTGGTTATAAAAATTTTCCGGGTGTTTATGTAACTATCGATCAATCTGGTCAAATTCTTATCGAGATACGTGTTGATGTTGATTACGGTGTCAATATTCCTTTAGTTGCTCATCAAATTCAAGATAAAATACAGGAAGCTGTTGAACATGCTTTAGATATTGAACTGAAAGAAATTAATGTGAGCATACAATCCGTTGAAAGAAGCCTGCCTGCCGGCAGGCAGGGAGGTTTTTGATGTGGTTGATGACGCGTTTAGCCATTATATTTTATGTTTCTATTCTTTGGGTGGCTAGTTTGGTTGTCATGCTTTTTGTTTTGCATATTTTTGATTTTGACACCATTAAGAATATTTTATCCTTAGTTTATGATGATCGTAAACTTCGTATGGTTGTTTTTGCCATTGCTTGTGGAGTCGTTCTCGTCACTTTTTTATTGGAAAATTTGATTTACGGGCGTCGTCGTATGGAGCGCACACTTGCTTTCGATAATACTTCAGGGCGGGTGACTGTTTCCTTGGCAGCTATTGAAGATTTGATTAAATCTTTGATTTCCCAGTTACCGGAAATCAAAGAGATTAAACCATTTTTAACGGCCAATAAAAAGGGGATAGAGGTTCAAGTGAAATTAGTTTTACGTTCACAGGCCAATATTCCTGACTTGACAGTAAAATTACAGGACATGATTCGCCGTAAAATAGAAGAGACCATAGGCATGGAAGGCAAGATCATTATTCGTATTCATGTAGCTAAAATGGTATTGAGTGATGCTAAATCTAAACGCCCCATAGATGTGGTTGACCAACCTCAAATTCCATTTCATGGATATAGAATATGAGAAAAATAGGCATACTGACAGGCGGAGCTGATTGTCCTGGACTTAATTCGGTGATTCGTGCGGTTGTGCGCAAAGGTATGCAGGAAGGATTTGTCATTACCGGTGTTAAGAATGGATGGCTTGGACTTATCGAGAATGATTTGCGTGTTTTGGACGTTAAATCTACAACAGGGATTTTAGACAAGGGGGGGACGATTTTGGGTACCAGTCGAATTAACCCCATGAGCGATGAGGAACAGATAAAAAAAATAAAAGAAAATTATGCCAGAAGTGGTATGGATGCGCTCATTGCTATTGGTGGTGAGGAAACGCTCAAGGTAGGGTTGGCTTTGCATAAAAGAGGTATTATTCAAGTCGTTGGGGTGCCAAAATCCATTGACAATGCGCTCTCAGGAACAGATTATGCTTTTGGTTTTGATACGGCGGTTAATGTAGCCACTGAGTGTATTGACCGTTTACATACAACGGCGGAATCTCATCATCGTATCATGGTTGTTGAGGTGATGGGTTTGTACACAGGGTGGCTGGCTGTGCATGCAGGTATTGCCGGAGGTGCTGATATCATTTTAATTCCAGAAATTCCCGTTGATTTGGAACAAGTCTATGAATTGTTACGTGAACGCCATAAGCGTGGCAAGCCTTTTAGTATTGTTGTGATTTCGGAAGGAACGAAATTAGAGGGGTACTCACTCCCTCATTCGGATCCCAATGTTGCTTTAATAGAAAAAAGACGTTTTGGTAGTGTTGGGGAGTATTTGGCCAAGGCCATAGAGGACAATACCAATTATGAAACCCGCGTCAGTGTTTTGGGGTATATTCTTCGAGGAGGGTCACCAACGTCTTTTGACCGTGTATTGGGGACCCGTTTTGGGGTTAAGGCAGTGGAGCTCATTAAAGAGAATAAGTTCGGTAAGATGGTTTCATTAAGAGAGAACAAAATTCGTTTTGTGGACATGGAAGAAGCGGTCAGGGAACGTAAGCAAGTCAACATGGATTTAGTTGATATTGCTAATGTTTTTTCGGCAAGAAATTGATATGGAAAAAACTGTTGAAAAGATTTTTACGGAATCAATAACCGCCAAGCAGGAAACTCTCAGGAAGAATTTGGCATATATTGTGAAATCTGCTGAAATTATTATCGAGGCTTTTAAAAATCATCACAAACTTTTTTTCTGCGGTAATGGTGGTTCTGCCGCGGATAGCCAGCATATAGCTGCGGAATTTGTAGGGCGTTTTCAAAAAGAACGTAATGCCTGGCCGGCAATCGCATTGACAACAGACACATCCGCTTTAACGGCTCTAGGTAATGACTATAACTTTGATATTGTGTTTTCCCGCCAACTTGAGGCCTTGGGACAAAAAGATGACGTCTTAGTTGCTATTTCCACGAGCGGTAATTCTAAAAATGTACTGGAAGCTGTCAAAAAAGCTAAAGTCATTGGAATTAAGACTATTGGTATCACTGGTGGAAGTGGCGGGCAATTGGCTCTATTATGTGACATAGCTATTATCGCAGCTTCTTCTAAAACTGCTCGTATTCAAGAATCGCATTTGTGCATTTTTCATTCGTTGTGTGAGTTGGTAGAAAATAGTTTGACTAAATAACTTTCTCCGGCAGTCAGCAATAAAGTTGCCGGATTTTTTATCTATGATGGTTCCAATAGAAGCCAAAATCATTTCTTTACAGTCACTTAAGAAACAATTAATTAATTTGCGCCACCACGGCAAAACGATTGCTTTTACCAATGGGTGTTTTGATTTAATGCATTTGGGTCATGTGAAATACCTACAGGCCGCAAAAAAGAAAAATCGTATTTTGATTGTTGGATTAAACAGCGACCAATCCATTTATCGTATCAAAGGACCATCTCGTCCCATTTGTCCTCAAAAATCCAGAGCCGCCGTGCTGGCAGCTTTAGAAACTGTCGATTTTGTGGTCATTTTCAATGAAGATACTCCTTATCAATTGATTCGAGCCATCAAACCAGATATTTTAATTAAGGGAGCGGATTGGAAAGGGAAAGAGGTCATCGGTGCGGATGTGGCTAAGAAGGTAGAATTAGTAAAATATATAGATGGTTTTTCCACAACAAGAATAATAGAAAAAATACAAAGATCGCAAGACTGACCTATGGCTACAGACAACAAACAATTTTATCGAATATTTGATGCCAATTTTAATAGAACTAAAGAGGGTTTAAGGGTTTGTGAAGATATAGCCCGGTATGTTTGGAACCAGAAGACTTTAACAAAATCGTTAAAAGAACTACGCCATGGATTAACTCAGGTGATGGGAGAGCTTAATACTTTTAAGATTTTAGAAAGCCGGGACGTGGCATCCGACATCGGCCGTTCTAGCTCTGATACTGAGCTTAAAAGAAAAGGTATTTCATCCGTTTTTTTTGCCAATATGCAACGGGTTAAAGAATCTCTAAGGGTTTTAGAAGAAGTATCTAAGCTTTTGAGCCCTATGTCTTCAGAAAGTTTTAAAAAGTTACGGTATAGGGCTTATGTCCTGGAACAAAAAGCGATTAAATAACGCTAATTTATATTTAATTTTAGATAGACAGGTTCTTTCGTACAGTGGTTTGCTTAAAGTATTAAAACCCGCTGTACGTTTAGGGGTTGATATAGTACAATTGCGGGATAAAAATGGCAGTGCTAAAGATATTTTAGATTTTTGTCGACACCTTCAAAGAATTGTGGCAGGTAAGGCATTGTTCATTGTCAATGATCGTGTAGATTTAGCCATCTTAGCTGGGGCGGACGGGGTACATTTAGGGCAAGAAGATATTCCTTATTCTCAAGCTAGGAAACTCATGGGTCCTGGGCCTGTTATCGGTGTCTCATGTCAACGGTTAGACCAAGCTAAATTGGCCCAAAGTCAGGGAGTTGATTATATTGGTTTTGGTTCTGTGTTTAAGACTAAAACAAAGCCTCAGCGTCAACCCATGAATTTAGAGTTACTTAGAAATGTCGTTAAAATAATGAAGATTCCAGTATTTCCTATAGGTGGTATTAGTTGTGATAATTTAGGGCGGTTAACAAATTTAGGTGTAGAACGAGCGGCGGTTTGTAGAGAGATTTTATTGGCAAAAGATGCTGGTGAGACGATAAGGGAATTAAAATTAAAGTTATACAGGGGGGGGCCACCTGGATAGTTTGAAAGACAGGCCAGAAGAATTCATTCTTATAGATATTAAACATTTTGCGGGGGTAATTCAGTGGTAGAATTTCAGCTTCCCAAGCTGAGTACGCGGGTTCGATTCCCGTCCCCCGCTTGTTTTGACTTTTGGTCAGAACAAACCTGAGGCAACATCGCTGAGGATGCCCGCAATAAAAGATATGCGCTATATACATTTTAAATTATTAATTTTTGTTTTAGCTTTAGGGTTCATGGCTGGCTGTGCCACTACTGAATATAAACCTCTTCCCGAAATTTCTAAGAAAGTAGAAGTAAAAAAGCCGGAAGGGATATACCACAGGGTACAAAAAGGACAGACCCTTTGGCGCATTGCTAAAGCTTACGGGGTGGCCGTTGAGGACATTATAGCGGCTAATAATATTCCCAACGCGGCCGCCATTGAAGTGGGGCAATTGCTTCTTATCCCGGGAGCTAAACAAGTCAAGGAACTGGTGATTGATCATACGCCGGATGCCAATAAAGACGAGTTTTCCTGGCCGGTCAAGGGAAAGATTCTTTCTTATTTTAATGACCGCCATGGAGAGGGAATTAATAAGGGAATTGATATTGAAACCAACGATGGGGAGATTGTTAGGGCATCCCGTGAAGGACAAGTTGTTTTGGCTGATTATATGAGTGGTTACAACCAGACAGTGATGATTGATCATGGGGACGGATTTATCTCTGTCTACGCCCAGAACCGTAAATTATTAGTTAAATTAGGAGATCATGTGTATAAAGGGGACCCTATCGCTGAAGCTGGTTCTGTCACAAAAAGAAGTTTTTTACATTTTGAAATTCGAAGAGGCAAAGCGGCCACTAATCCTTTGTTTTATTTACCATGACTTTGACAGATCCTGACTATAATTTTTTCGGTCGACAGCGAATTTTAGATGTTTTAAATAAGCGGGTGTTGGGCCTTAAAGACGGCTACCGTCAAAATCTGGCTCTTTTAGGTGGCCGTTATGTGGGAAAGACCGCTTTAGTGCAGCGTTTCTTAATGGACTTTGAAGACCGTGATGTAATTGTCCTTTATCTTGATTTAGAATCGCGCGATTTTAATTATTTTGCTCAACAGTTTAGTAAAGGAATTTTATATTATTTTCTTAAGAACCAAAATTTGTCTTTGCAGGAAGATTTGAAACTTCTTTGCGAGTCCTGCCGCTTCCTGATACCCACTACCACGACGGTCGTAGAAACTATCCAGACTTTGTGTATAGAAGTAAAGAA
>JAJXTI010000085.1 GCA_021783915.1 bacterium | reverse complement strand
AGTCATTACCATTTCTCTTTGTTTATAATGATACCCGATATTTTCTTAGTCATGGTATTTGCTGTCGGCCCTGCCATCATTTTGCATGAATGCGCGCACGGATGGGCCGCTTTTTTGTTGGGGGATCGCACAGCTAAAGACCAAGGGCGATTGACCCTTAACCCTATCAAGCATATTGATCCTATCGGTAGCATCATCGTTCCCGGTTTTTTATTTTTAGTTCATTCGCCATTTCTTTTTGGCTGGGCTAAGCCTGTGCCTGTTAATTTTAGAAATTTGAAGAACCTACGCATGGGGATGATTCTGGTTGCTGCTGCCGGCCCTTTGACGAATGTTATTTTGGCGTGTGTCTATATCTGGATTTATAAACTTGGATTATTTTCCAAAATTTCCTATGTTTGGCAATGGGCTATAGTCTTTAACATTGTCTTATGTGTGTTTAATTTGATGCCTATTCCACCATTGGATGGCTCCCGTATTGTTATGGGAATCTTGCCTAGACAGCTGGCCTACTATTATAGTCGTCTGGAACCGTTCGGCTTGATTCTTGTGGTAGTACTTTTACAGTTAGGGATGTTAAGATTTCTATATCCTTTAATGTCGGCTTTGGCGAATATATTGGGAATTCAGTTATGACAACTATTCGTTTAAAACTCAAGAACAACGGATATCCGATCATCATCGGTCATGATATTTTTAAAGACATTCCTCGGTGTTTAGAGAGATTGTCTCTGGGCAAAGATGCTATTATTATTTCGCATCCGATCATTGAACGCCTACATGGAGTTAAATTGTTTGCTATTTTAACTAAAGCAGGATATTCAATTAAGGTGTTTAAAGTTCCTGAAGGGGAACAGAGTAAGTCTGCCTTGTATGCATTGCGTTTAATTGAAAGTATTGCTGCTTATGATATTAATCGTAGAATTTTTATCATTGCCTTAGGGGGTGGGGTTGTCGGAGATTTAGCAGGGTTTGTGGCTGCTATTTATAAACGAGGGGTTCCTTATATTCAGGTTCCTACGACTTTGCTGGCGCAGATTGATTCTTCCATCGGTGGTAAGACTGCCATTGATTTAAAATATGGCAAGAATTTAGTGGGGGCGTTTTGCCAGCCCAAGGCTGTTTTTGCAGACACAAAAGTCCTTTCGACTTTGAGTTCCAGGCAGATTCGCAATGGTTTGGCCGAAGCTATTAAATATGGGGTCATTAAAGATCTCGTCTTATTCCGTTTTCTTGAGAATAATTATGAGTACATATTCAAGCATAACCATCAGGCCATGACGTTTGTGGTTAAGCGATGTGCCAAAATAAAAGCCGATGTGGTGACGGTCGATGAGCGCGAGACCAAAGGTATTCGTACTATTTTAAATTTTGGGCATACACTAGGCCATGCCATCGAGGCAGCCAGCGGTTTTCGTTATCATCATGGAGAGGCAGTGGCTTTGGGCATGCGTGTGGCAGGGCGAATTTCTGTCTTGAAGGGACTGTTAAGTCTAAAGGAAGAAAAACGTCTCAATGATTTAATTACAAATATCGGTCTTCCTCAGAAGATAGGCAACATAAAGATATCTAAAATTATAGAATTGATGTGCCACGACAAGAAATTTGTTGCTAGTCGCAATCGTTTTGTCTTAGCATCCCGCATCGGGCAGGTCAAAGTTATTGAGAACATCTCTATCGGCATCATTGTTCAAGCGATAGAATCTATTTCTTGAATCCTCAGGAAGTTCTTAGAAATCATTACTTGAGGATTCATCCTAAAGAATTATAACAATCATTTTCTAACAGCTATAGTTTCCTGTTGACCATCACGTTCGATTGTCAGCGCATTTAAATTAATTTTTATGATTTTAATCCCATTGATGATGGATCCTTCTTCGTAAATATTACCGTTGATGAGGGCTACGTTATGATTCCCATCGGCCATAACACCTTGAACATCAAGGACAATAGAGCCAGGAAGTGATTTGGAGCTTTTAGCATTGGTTGATTGAGGGGCCGGAATTGTTACTTGAGCTAAAGATTTTACAGTGCCCATCACAGATACCGGTGGTTTTATTACGGATTTCACAGCTATTGTGGAGGACAAGTGAATTCTGGCGGGAAATTTAAAGAGGATTCCTCCCCTAAAGCCAGGAAATTTATTTTGAATCTGTGACAACATAAATGATATGCTTGCACCAATAATGATCAAAGAAACACTTATTAAAACCCATGAATAATTTTTGGTTTTTGGTTTTCTATTAAGATCCCGGGGAAGTGAAGGTAATACTTCCACTTTTTCTTCAGGATTAACAGAAAGAGCATTCTGGTCCATGTTTTTCTGGACTTTTTTTAACGCGTCATGAATGATACTCATAAGTTAATTGAACTTCCTTTGGACCCTGTAGCTCTTTGATGCATTCTTTAAGGATGGTTTCATCAATACTGAAGGTTTCATGTACAAAGCCTGCTAATAAGGCCCTGTCACAGAGGATATTGATGACCCTGGGAGTTCCCTGTGAATAAGCATAAATGGTTTCGATAGCTTGTTTTGTGAATCTTAACCGCCCATTTGCTTTTGCAGTCTTAAGTCGATGATCGATATAGTTTCCCACCTCGCTTTTGTCCAAGGGCAGAATATGGTAACGCACAGTCACGCGTTGGGTCAGTTGCCGAAGGGCAGGGTTTTGTAATTTGTCATTAAGCTCGGGTTGGCCTACCAAAATAATCTGAAGTAATTTTTCTTTTTCGGTCTCCAAATTCGACAAAAGACGAATTTGTTCCAGCTGGCGTATGTTGAGATTTTGGCATTCATCAATGATAACGGCCACATTGTAGCCCTGGGAGGATTGTTCTACCAAAAATAAAGCGATGGCCCCGACTAAATCCAGTTTATTTTTCTTTTGGCAATCAATCCCTAAATCGTGCGCAATCATTTGTAGAAGTTGTATGTCAGAAAAAGATGGATTTAAAATTAAAGCGGTCTTAACTTTATTACCGATGCGGTTTAGAAACATGCGGCACAGAGTGGTTTTACCTGTTCCAATTTCTCCCGTAATGACAATAATCCCTTTACGTGAACTGATACCGTAGGCTAAATGGTTGAAGGCCTCTTCATGGCGTATGCTGGGAAAGAAAAAGGCCGGATCTGCAGTGATATTAAAAGGATTTTCTTTAAGAGAGTAAAATTCTTTATACATCGAAAAAATTATAACATAAAAACATTTTATTTATGAGGAATTTTGGGATAATTAAATCATGATTGTGACCACCGAAGGCATAGTTCTTAAGAGTTTTGACTTTCGCGAAACAAGCCGGATTGCCACCTTTTTAACCAAAGATTTTGGCAAAGTCAAAGGCGTCCTCAAGGGCATTCGTAAAACCCCGGGTAAATTCGGCACAAGTCTTGATCGTTTCTCCGTCAATGACATTGTCTATTATCAGTACCGCAACAGTGATATCCATCTTGTCAGCCAGTGTGATATGAAAGAATTTTTTAACGGTTTTCGCCAAGATTTAAAACGATTGACGGCCGCTAGTTATGCCTCTGAGCTTCTGGACACCCTGGTGATGGCTGAAGAAGAGAACCAAGAAGTATATGTTTTGATGCAGAATTTTCTTAATAGCCTTCAGACAGTCGAAGACATTAACAAGCTCATCCATATCTTTCAAATTAAAATTCTTTTATTGTCAGGTTTTCGCCCTCATCTGGATTCGTGTGTGCGTTGTCAGAAAAAGATTGCAGGGCAAGCGAATTTTAGTTTACCTTGGGGAGGGTTGGTGTGTGCTTCCTGTAAGCCGCCGGCGTTGGGAGCGGGTAGCGTTGTGTCCATTACCAAGGGAACGGTTGCTTCCATTATGCATATTGAGGAATCACCTTGGCAGGTGGTTTTACGTTTAGGATTGTCCGAAAGGATTAAAAAAGAACTTAAGTATGTACTTAATCATTTTTTGGTATTTCATTTAGAACGCCATTTGCGCTCAACAAAATATTTATGAATGGGGCGGATACCTCCGCCTTATTCATCCCGAGGAACGACTTGTTTGTTGGTTGTGTAGCAGGAATGAGGAGGGATTTCCTTAATAAGGGGGTTATAGAGTAACGGAGGGAGTCATGAGAAACGGTTTGAATGGTTTGATAATTTTTAGTTTGATAGTATTAGCAGGCTGCGCTTCTACCGAGGCAATCTATAAAAATTACGATACAGTCAATTTTAAAGATGGGATTGACCAGAGGGAAGCCAAGATTATTGCCCAGAGAATTATTATTGCGACTGATGAACAGCGTAATTACCGCGTCAGCGTCCCTGATATCAGAACGGACCTTGAAGCAATAAAGTATCCTGATTTTTGGTTTGTGGTTTTTGGCCATAATTGGCTGTCTCCCATTTCCACTAACCCGATGGCTGAGACATATACCGAACTTCGTGAAACACAGTTTTTGGTAGTCCTCGATAAGGACAATGGTAACATTAAATTTGCAGGTTTATGGTACCCTAAACGTGAAAATGATTTTGATTGGGTCTTTAATTTAGACAAATATAAAAGAAACAACCCTTTGGCCCTTCCTCCATATACGAAAGTTAAGGTGAACTTTTGAAAAAAACCATCGTACTGTTGTTTTTGATTTCTTTTATTTCTTCTTTGGTTTGTTGTGCAGCAGAGATCAAAGTTTATTTTTCTCCCAAGGGCGGTTGCCGGGAGGCTGTCATTTCCCAGTTAAGCAAGGCCCACCACAGTATTGATATAGCCATGTATGATTTTACTTCTGGACCAATGGCGCAAGAATTGGTTAGAGCTAAAAAACGCCATGTCGTTGTACGGATTGTGTTGGACAGGGGCCAAGATATACAGTTCTCCTCCAAGGGCAGATATCTCATGCACAAGGGAATAGGAGTCAGGTACCATATGGGCTCGGGGCTGATGCATAACAAATTTGCCATTATAGATGGAAAAATCTTGTTAACCGGCTCATTTAACTGGACTTTGGCGGCTGATCAGAAGAATGAAGAAAATTTACTTATTATTGAGGACAGGAAGGTCATTAAAGCATACCAGAAGCGGTTTGAGTATTTGTATAGAAGGAGCTGGAAGGCATTGAATTTTACTGCCACTGGGCGCAAAGCAAATTACGATTCCCATCGTTATTTTTCATCCGGCGTTAAATATTTTTAATCTGTCCACTGAGCGGCTTCTTGCAAAGGTTCCTCAACAACAGGGGAAGAGGGTTTCTTTTTTAGAGGATTATGGATTTGGATTATAATGTCACGGGCCAAAGATTTTCCAATGGTTTTAATGGAGGCCAGGGAATTCTCCGCCACTGATTTTAAATGGGACAGTTTATGATAACCATGCGAGTATAATTGGCGGGCACGAATACGACCAACACCATGAAGACTTGCTAATTCCAATAATTCCTCACGGATTCCATACTTCACCCTCTGTCGCAAGTTTTCCAGGTTAAACTTAAGTTTTTTATAATGATAAAGTTCGGCGATTGACCCGGTAGCGTACAAGAGCCATTGGGCACTTTCTACGTGCCGGTAAATATCGCCTGGGCCTATATTGAATTCATCACAAAGAGTTTCTTCTTTTTCTTCCTCAATCCACCGGCCTAAAAGCCACATGGTCTTAAGCGTCGCGTAAAAGGTATAAGCATCTTCTAACATAGACAAATCACGGGGGGAGAGAACTAATTCATCTTCCATTTTATTAGCCAGGCCTTCTAGCTCTTCATAATCACTTTTGCTTACTGAAAGCATTTCATTGTCCGGGCAGCAGGCAATTAAGTGCAGCAGTCCCAAATCAGAGAAATTTTTTCCATTGTGGATTTTGGTCAAACCTTCGCGCAAAGTAAGACTTGTAATAGGATCAATATACAATCGGCTGGTCGTATTGCCAAAAGGGGTAGTGAAGAACCTGAACCCGCTTTTGTCGATAAAACCGTTTTGATGTAAAAAGTCGAAAATTTGGCCGATTAAATCCAGAAGATTTAAATTTTGGCGCTGGTAAGCCAGAAACGTTTGGTTAATAAACTCAAACATACCATTAACATCATGAATATAGCCGGCGGCAATCGAAGACAGGACATGGATACGAAGTGCTGATTCCGTGCCCAATTTTGAAGTTATTGGTTCAGGTGCGGCCAAAACAAATTTTTCAAATAAAGCATTTTGCTCTGAAAGTGATTTGGCCATGAGTACGGCCTCGCCATAATCGTCATATTGGGGCCGTCCGGCGCGGCCGGCGCACTGTTTGTATTCAGATGTCGGTATATAGATTGAGCCCAGGCCACTGACATAACGTTTGCAGTCACGGATGATGGTTCGACGGGCTGGTAAGTTAACTCCCGCCGCCAATGTAGGGGTGGAAGAGATAACTTTAATAATGTTCTTTTTAAAATAATCCTCTACCAACTGTCTTTGTTTGGGTTTTAGCCCTGCATGATGAAAAGCAGAACCATGTTTGATGCAATCGGCCAGTTTTTTACAGATTTTTGTCGCGCTAGGTTCGTCACTTATCTCTTGGGCCAGTTGCGTTAATTGTTTTTTTTCTTCCGGCTTAATTAGTCCCGATACGGTGGGGCACAATTCCCTGGCAACAGCTTGCGCGGACCGCCTGGAATTGACGAACACCAAGACCTGTCCACCGTCACGAAGTGTATCGGCAGTAAGATTATTTAGGTCATCAGGCCCTTCTTCTCTAATGACGCGCACGGAATCGTTATTGAAAATAATTTTGTTATTATAATAAACCCCTTCTTTTAAGGGGATAGGCCGCCATTGGCTGAAACTTAATTCCGCCTTAAGCCATCCTGCAATTTCTCTGGCGTTACTGATGGTGGCGCTTAAGGCCAGTATTTGAATGTCGGGTTTCATTTGCTTGATACGGGTGATAAGGATCTCCAGAGTGGGGCCGCGGGTATCATCATTTAAAGTGTGAATTTCATCCAGCACAATGACCGAAAGATTATGGACTAGCCAACTGGCCCTTGAACGCAGAATGGAATCTATTTTTTCGGCGGTTGCGATGAGAATTTGATACCGATTAAGATATTGACTGGGGGAATCCAGGTCCCCTGTGGCAATACCTATGGAAATTCCTAATTGTTCATATTTTTTTTTAAAATCCTGGTATTTTTCGCTGGCTAAGGCTTTAAGGGGGCAGATATATAAAGCCCGACCATCTTCCTGTAGAATGGTTTTAAGCAGGCACAGTTCGGCAATAAGAGTTTTTCCAGAAGCGGTGGGTACGGCCATCACCAGATTTTTCTTGTCCAGGGCCCCTTTTTTAATGGCATCAGCCTGGGGAGGGTGTAGGTTTTCAATGCCGCTGGCCACCAAGGCGTCTATAGCTTGGGATGAGAAAGAATGTTGTTGTAACAGTTCTTTGATGCGCATATTGGCTTTTTAACATAGAAACAGCAGGTTGTCAATTTAACGTCGGAAAATGTCCTTAATTCCAAATCCTGCATTATCTTCATACAGAATTTTAGGATTGCCCTTAGAACATGATTAAATTTCTGGTCAATAATTTCATAAAGGGATTTAATCAGTGGCTCTAC
>JAJXTI010000084.1 GCA_021783915.1 bacterium | reverse complement strand
CATCTCGTGTAAAAAAAAAAACACCTTTGACAAATTCAACAATAAGCCTGGCAAAAGATGAAGACGTATACTGGAGCCTAGGTGTGACCTGAGAAAAACCGCAACTCCATGTTTCCCGAACAGGTACGGAGAGACCTTTTAAAAGCGTCCGGCGTAAACCGGTAAGGGCCGCCACTAAAGCGAGAAAAAGAACAACACAGCTAATGATAAAAGATAAGGGAAGAAAAATATTCCCCATGTTAAGACCTGAAAGGTTCGTGTGTGATAAATACGCACCACCTGAAAATGCGACTCTCACCATCGTTTGAGGGAACAGGCCGATCCACAAACATAATCCTCCCAGGACCATCATGGGAACAAGCATCCATGATGAAGTTTCCCATGATGGTTTTAGTTCTGGGTGGCGCGGCTCGCCTAAGAACACCGTGCCGTAAACCTTGGTAAAACAGGCCAAGGCCAGCGAACCCATGAGAGCCAGCGATATAATCCCCAGGGCACAGGAAAAAGCCCCATGTAAAGGCAAATGAAAAAGCCCTTGAAAAAGGCCAAAGTAAATAATGAACTCGCTGATAAAACCGTTAAATAAAGGCAGGCCGCAAATGGCCAAAGCCCCGACGAGAAATAGAAGGCCGACAAGCGGCATGGTCTTGGCCAACCCTCCCATCAAATCCATCTCGCCCGTGTGCGTCTTTTGAATGACGGAGCCCGCACTCAAGAATAAAAGCCCTTTAAATATTGAATGGTTTAAAACGTGCAAGAGTCCACCACCAAATCCAAGCACGGCCAGAAAAGGCATTTGATGACTTTGCCCAAGCAACCCTACACCCAGCCCAAGAACAATAATACCGATATTTTCAATGCTATGATAAGCCAAAAGCTTTTTAAGTTCATGCTGGCCTAAAGCGTACAGAACCCCCATCACACCGCACAAGACGCCGATGGTTAAAAACAAATACCCGCACCAATCCGGGAGCACGCCAATTATCCATAACACCCGGCAGATACCGTAAATACCCATCTTGACGGCCAGCCCCGATAAAATAGCAGAAACGTGCGTCGGGGCCGCGGGGTGCGCGTGGGGCAGCCAGATGTGCATGGGAATGAACCCTGCCTTGACCCCAAAACCTAAAATGGCCAAAAGAAAGATGACGCCAGCGAGGGCCGGAGAGAAACCCGAATGGCTGATAACATCAAAATTCATGGATCCGGCGTTATGGGCCATCAAAAAAAACATTAAAACAAGAAGGAAAGTCCCACAATGGGAAAGGACCAAATAAAGGAAACCAGCCCTGCGCACAGAAGGTTTTTCATCATGAAAAACAATCAAAAAATACGCGGAAATAGACATCATTTCCCACGCACCGAGAAAAAGAATCACATTATTGGCCAGGACAATCAATACAAAAGCGGATGACAAAAGGAAATAAAAAAAGATATGAAACCCCATGGGTTTCTTGCCCTTATATTGGCGCATGTATCCCACACCGTAAATACCGGCGCACAAAACCAAAATGCTGACCGCTATAAGAAAAATAAGGCTCAAAGAGTCAAGCTTAAGGGAAAACTCTCCGAAGGGGACATGCCATGGTAATTGAAAGAATTCTTCCATAAATATTACTTTTAAAATATCTCCCAAAATGTGCCGTTTTCTTAAAATACCTATTAAAAAAACGGCGTTCTATCATGAAATCTTTGACGCCTTTGATTCAGCCACCTGAAACGCCGCCAGGATCTCTTCCCTGTTCGCACGGTGCTTTAGGGCCGCTTTAACACCTTCATCTTGAAGGCAAAATGCTAGGCGCGACAGTAAAGACAAGTGCCATTTAAACGATGAAGACAAAATGACAAACAAAGTATGCACACCTTCATCATTGAGAGTCGAAAAATCAACGGTCTTTTCAAGAAAAAAAACTCCTATGATAGGTTCCATTCCCGCCAGCACAACCGGATGTTTAACATGCGGGATAGCTATGCCATTGCCGATACCGGTTGTCCCAACCTGCTCACGTGACAGCAGCATCTCTTTTAAAGGCTGTCTCTGGACGTGATTAGGCAAAGGTAAGAGGTCTAAAACTTTTCCTAAAATCTCTTCTCGAAGGGCCCCCTTCAGCCCGAAATACACCCCACCCCGCATGAGCGCGGGGGTAATGATGTCTTGGCCCTGGCGGGTCTTTTCGCATAGCTTTAATGCGCCCGTTGTCAGAGAGACCCTGTTTTTCAAGGCCCACTCTAGAACCTCGACTGAATTAAAATAATACTGATCATTGGCCTTAATGGCCGGCATTCCCCGGCTATTGAGCCATTG
Organism: bacterium; assembly: GCA_021783915.1. Classification (GTDB taxonomy): domain Bacteria; phylum Omnitrophota; class Gorgyraeia; order Zapsychrales; family Fredricksoniimonadaceae; genus JACQCF01. The sequence goes on along the minus strand of JAJXTI010000084.1, from coordinate 5,382 downwards.
ATAAAGCGTCTCCTCTTCAATCTCAAATGCATTTTCCACATCACGAAAAGTCAATTGCATAGACCTTCATACTCCTTGTCGGAAATCCCATATATACTGACCCTGATTTTTTCAGTTCCTATCTTCTAGAAGGATTAAGTTCTTGCTGTTTTTAAAAACACGGATAAGAAGCATTCGGTCTGCCTGCGGCCGATGATGAGGAATATTTTTATCTTCCTAAACTATTTAAGACCGATTCGGTTTTTCTTAACCTTTTACGCAGCATTTCAGCCATAGGACGAAGAACACGGTAAATATCATGGTCTTCGATGCCATAGTAAATGACTGTCCCTTCTTTCCTTGATTTTAAGATACCTTGTTCTTTTAAAACAATTAAATGCCGTGAGAGGCTTGATTGTTGCATGCTTAGTATTTTCGCGATACTGTTAACGTTCTTGTCACCGCTTTTAAGAAGTTCAATGATCTGAAGGCGCAAAGGATGGGCCAACACCCCTAAAAAATTCGCCTTGATTTTATAAGCAAGTTCATTCATGTTCTTTTCCCTAAAATAGAATATGCAAATATTACAATATTTGATTATATGAATATAGATAAAGATGTCAATATGTTAATTCCAAATAAAGGACATAGGTTACTTTATTTTTCTCAAACAAATACCTCCATTGGCAAGTAGGACTCGGATGTGGCCTCAAGGAGTTGTGGCGAGGTTGCAGCGAATAGAAGATACGTGACAGCAGCCAAGCCATAACCCGTAGAAATTTTTTCAACGAACGAATAAATCCTGAAGCAATTAAATGAAGCTAATTTACGTTATTTTAATGGCTTTTAACTAAGTGGACAGCACCAAGGACGACGGCATCATCGCCGAGGCTGGATTGGAGGATACGGCAGGTATTGAAGCCCTTAAAAAAAGGATCACCGGTAAGGGCCTTTTCAATAATGGGTAACATGAAAAACCCGCAGGCTTTAATGACTCCCCCTCCCAAAACAATGGCCTGGGGGTTAAAAACATGGTTTATAGAAATACATGCCTGTCCTAAAACGACAGAGACCCGTTTAACCACAGATCTGACCAGCACATCCTTCTTCTGCAACGCTTCCTTTAAAACACGGCTTTTAATGGTCGTCAAAGAACCGTTGTTAAGGTCTTTGACTATGCTTTTATGGCCCTTCTTAATAAGCGTTTTTATGTCCCTCTCAATGGCCCATCGGCTGGTCATGGCCTCCAAGCAACCATGGTTGCCGCAATGGCATAAAGGGCCATCAACATCCATAATCATATGCCCTAATTCTGTGGCGGCCCCTTGGGTCCCTAGAAGTAATTTACCGTCAATCAAAACGGCCCCGCCGACGCCTGTCCCTGGGAAAATACCGACAACCTGGCGTAGACCGCGCGCCTGGCCAAGCCAAGCCTCCCCTAAAAGGCCGGCATTAACGTCATTTGTCATACGAATTTTCGCAGAGTATTTCTTTTTTAACTGGGCACTCAGCGGGAACCCGCTTAAATTAATATTAGGCGCGGCTAAAATATAATCATTGTCCGTGTCAACTATCCCCGGAACCCCCAGGCCGATACCTTGAATTTGGGAAGTCTTCAAATTGACGGACTCCTGCAGGTCTTCAATTAACTCAACTAAACACTTTAAAATATTCTTGGGATTAGATTTGGCCGGTGAAGTAATCTTGGCACGGGAAAGGATTTTCCCCTGGGCCGTGACTACCGCCCCGGCTATTTTTGTACCACCGATATCTATTCCTATAAAATGAGGGCTCATAAAAATGATCGGCTAACGGGTATAATGATTTATAAAATATTCCTGGGAGCTAAAAGAATTTTGATCTTGCGACAAACGCGTATAGGTCTTGTCACTCTTAAGCAATCGAGCTTTGACCCCATCTTTAAAATAATTATCCAATATAAATTGTAAATGGGCCTTTATTTCGGGTTTGGTGATTTCAAACAAAAGCTCCACTCTTCTATCAAAATTGCGCGTCATCCAATCTGCTGAGGACAGAAAAACCCTTGGCGTCTCGCTATTATTAAACACAAAAATCCGCGAATGCTCCAAAAATTGTCCTACAATGCTTTTGACTTCAATATTTTGGCTTAAACCCTCCAAACCCGGAATCAGACAACAAATCCCGCGAACCATGAGCCTGATCTTCACCCCCGCCTGGGAAGCAACATAAAGCTTATCGATCATTTGGACGTCTTCCAAAGAATTGATCTTGGCAATAATCTGGCCATTTTTATGTTTGGCATGCTGCTGTATTTCATTGTCTATCAAATCAAAGAAGTATTTACGTAAATCATAAGGGGACGAAATCACTCTTTTCCACGGGCTGGGCTGGGAATAACCGGTAATGACATTGAACACGTCAGCAACGTCACGGGCGAAATCGTCATTGGCCGTGAAATAACCGATGTCCGTATAAACACGCGCGGTCTTCTCATTGTAGTTGCCCGTAGACAAGTGGACGTAACGGCGAATGCGCCCCTCTTCCCGACGGACGATCAAAGTCATTTTAGAATGGATTTTTAACCCCACAATCCCGTAAATGACGTGGCAACCGGCTTGTTCAAGTTCGCGCGCCCACTGGATATTTTTTTCTTCTTCAAATCTGGCCTTGATTTCAACGACCACCGTCACTTGCTTACGGCGTTTGGCCGCTTCCATCAGCGCTTTAATGATATTGGAATCTTCATTGGTCCGGTAAAGTGTCATTTTGATGGCCAGCACATCAGGATCTTTGGCCGCGGTCTGTATCAAATCTTCTGTCGAAAAAAACGATTGAAACGGCAAGTGAATAATGAAATCTCCTTCTTTAATCTTATCAAAGATATCCTCATAAGGGACCCTGGAAGGCACATAACTCCCAAAACGCACCCCTGGGCGGTCAATGCTGTTGGCCATTTCATAAAAAAAAGCCAGGTCTAAATCAGAACTGACAAAAACAATCTCTTCTTTGAGGAAATTAAGCCCCGTACACAAGATATCTACCAACTCGGTGTTTGCCCCCTGCTCCATTTGAACATACACTGTCTTGGCGCTGGTACGCTTCTTTAATTCCTTCTCCATGGCCTTGAGCAAATTGGGGGCAAATTCCTCGTCAAAAGCAATTTCACTGTCACGCAGAAGGCGGAACTCAGACGCGGTCTGGATTTTATAACCTTTAAAGAATTCCTTTAAATTGTCCTTAATCAGCTGGTCAATTAAAATAAAGCTGAATTCGTCTCCTTCGGAAGGGAGCTTTAAGAGCCGTGGCACGGATTTAGGCACCGGAATGATGGCCAGATGGTTCTTCTGCGAACGTTCAATTGATACCGCTAAAGCAATGGTTTTTGAAGGAAGATCCGGAAAAGGGTGCCCTTGGTCAACAGCCATAGGGGTCATAATCGGATAAAGCGTCGTATCGAAATAGCGTTTAACAAATTTCTTTTGGGTCTCGTTTAATTCCTCAAGATTTTTTAAATAAACTTTATTACTTTCCAGGGCCGCCTTAATGGATCCCATGTAAACATCATAAAGATCTTTGACCAAACTATCCGCTTTCAATTTAATTTCTTGAAAAATCTCCGAAGGGCCAAAACCAAACTGGTCCTTGCGGTTATAGCCCGATTCCAGAAGTTTTTTGACTGCCGCTACACGAACCATATAAAATTCATCAAGGTTACCCGTAAAAATACTCAAGAACTTCAAACGTTCAAGCAAAGGGTTCTGCGCGTCGGCGGCCTCCTCCAACACCCTGCGGTTAAACTCCAGCCAGCTAAGGTCCCTATGGATGAATTTATCTTTTGATTCCATGTTCATGTCAGTCCTGGCTTTTGACTGTCAAAGTCAGTTTATTACCAGTAATTTCCTCGAACAGTTCTCTCTTCTCCATGAAATTCTCTTTCTCCAAGAGAAAATTCTCATGCGTAAAAACGACGATGGTCGCGTCCCCGCTGGTATTAAACTTTATTTCCATACGCTTGGCCTTTTGTTTATGGGAACGGTCCAATGCATTGGCGATACGTAAAAGTGCGCTCAACTTCTGAACCAAAATTTGCTGGCCTGAAGAAAGAGAATTATAGACCAGGTGACTTTTAAGCGGCGTTGAACGCCTGTGGTAACGCGCAATGCAAGCTATAAGATTGATCTCATCCTGGGTCAAACGAAACATGTTCGAAGAACTAATAATGTATTCGCTATGTTTATGGTGAGATCGATTATTGATAAACATCCCTAAATCATGCAAATAGGCGGCCAAAATCAAATAGAGCCGCTCTTGTTGACTGAAACCCAAAATATCTTTAAAAGCTTCAAAAAGCTGATCTGTTAAGAAAGCTACGTGCTTGAGATGGTTTAGATCCATATCGTATTTGTAGCAGAGAAAATGTGCCACGGAAACCAACTGGCTTAATTTATCCGTCTTTTCGGAAGCTTCTAACCGAAACAGTTGGTTGGCCAGGATCGCCTCTGACAGAGAAGCCTCAAGAATATACACATGTTCATTCTTAGTCAATTTCAGGAGCGTATTAAGAATGATCGCAAAACCCATAATAGTCGTTGAAATGTCCGCAGGGATGCTATATGTTCTGGAAATCTCCTCGGGATTCATTTGTCTTAGCCGGGACAAAAACTCTCCAGCTTCAGACGCCTTGAATTTAAAAAAGTCGGAGTCCCGACGTTTATTAGGCAGGACATTCTGGATAAACACCGAATAATTCTCATCAATAAGTATGATGTCATCAATAATGAGTCCTGGATTGTTCTTCTTTAAGAATAAAATCTCATTTTCAATATATTCTTCAGTGGCTTCGTGTATTTCTTGCATTGAACCATCCAGGTTCTCCATAAATTGAGACAGCCTCAGGGTTCCTATTGGAAAGCCGATATTCATCAGGGTCAGGCCCTTGGCCATGACAGACATGTCCAAACTTCCCGCGCCCAATTCCGCGATTAACAAATGTTTCTCGGAAACTGGATATGTCTTTTTTAATTTATGGGAAAGAAAATAATCGATATAGTAGACCACGTCCCCGGCATTAAGCACATCGATCTTAAAAGAAGTTTTACGCAGCACCGTGTCCAAAAAGATGTCTTGATTGCGGGCTTCCCGCACGGCGGTGGTGGCAATGACAGTCACATCGGAAACATCGTATTCTTTAAGGGTATCTTTATATTTTTGTAATACAGAAGCGGTTTGGTTGATAATAGTTTGCGGTATGCGGCTTTTTAGAAACGCATGACGGCCTAGGGGGATGCTATTTTCTAAAGATTCGATAATCTTAACGTCTTCCCCATGACGCTCCCCAATAAGCAATTTTGTTGAAGATGATCCTATATCGATAACTCCAGCACGCATAAAAACCCTTTCGATGTCTTAAAAATTATACCA
>JAJXTI010000083.1 GCA_021783915.1 bacterium | reverse complement strand
GTTTCTGGCGACATCGATTCTACATACTTAAATCGTCAGAATTTCGATTTAGGTACCAAAGACGCGACTGGTCAAGCCTCAGGTTTGGCCAAACAAAGCGTGTTCTTGACCCAAACCACCTTACGCGTGGATGCTGATTTAAGCGACAATGTCTCCACCACAGTTGGTTTGATTAATGAACGCGCTTGGAACCAGGAAGTTACTGGCGCTACCAATACCAACGTGCAGTTGTATTTGGCTTATGCCACGTTACGTGAGTTTTTATATTCTCCGTTGACCGTGACTGTTGGTCGCCAAATTTTCAACTATGGTAACGGCCTTATTATCGGTGCGGGTGGTCCTAATAACTCCACTACCAGTGGTGTTGGTTTAGCTGGAATTGCGGCTGACTTGACCAAGAGAACCACCTATGATGGGGTGAGAGCTGTCTTGGATTATAAGCCATTGACAGTGGATTTGATTTATTTCAAAAACAACCAAACACTTCTTAATGGTAATTTAATATCCAACCAGAGTTCTTCCGATGTTTATGGTTTGAATGCTAATTATCAATTAGGAGATGCCATGAATACCGTAGTCGAAGGATACCTCTTTGACAGGACCAATGGCAGAAATAATGCTGGAACGGTTACAGATAAAAAGAGCAAATTGTATGTTCCTGGTTTGCGTGTCAGCACCAATCCTGTTAAAGGATTAAATACCCAAGCTGAAGTGGCATGGCAATTAGGTAACCAACCAATTACAAGTGGCGGTACTGAAGTGTCTGAGAAACGCAGAGCCATGGCTGCTCAATTTATGGCCAGCTATGTGTTACCGGTGGCCCAATTAGAAAAGTACAAGCCGGTGGTTAACGCTTCTTACACCCATGTTTCTGGGGACAAGAACGCGGGAGTTAATCAGAATACTGACGATGTTAAGTCCGCCAAGTACTATACCGCTTGGGATCCTCTGTTCGAATCCCAGGGTGGTGGCACTATCTATAACACATTGTTCAATTTGACCAACCTCAATATCATCTCGGCCGGGGCTCAAATCAACCCGATCCAGGATGTGACAGCTTCTTTCACATGGAGCGATCTGATCGCTGATCAGAAGTACAGAGGTGGTAACACATTGACGTTGATTCAGCCTGACGGTTCTTCCGCGACCCCGTTGGTCACAACGGGCCGTAAAGACCTCGGCAATGAATATGATGTCAATGTCAACTATAATTATACTGAAGATGTTTTGTTCGGTCTTAATTTAGGTTGGTTCGTTCCGGGCGGTGCTTTCACTAGCGCTAATAATTCAGTCGCTAGCCAGGCCATTGCCCATATGGATGTGAACTTCTAATCACAAACGAAATGTTTGTGATTGTCCTCGCTGACAGGTGAAGGAAGAAGTTCAGCAGTAATGAAAAACCCCGCCCCACTTTAAAGTAGGGCGGGGTTTTTATTTCCATCCGTCGGTAGGCCAATTCCACACCATCAAAAATTTTTTAGATTATATTTTGCATTTCATTTTTATTTGTTAATATACTTCCATAAGCAATAAGTTATTAAAATTAAATCAGTTATAGATTGTTTGGTCGTATTTTTAGATAGAATAGGGCAAGCGTCAGTATGACCCGTGACGAGATATATGATCATTTGGCCAAGGTTTATCTTGGCAAGCGCCAGAACGTTGCTGAGCAAAAAAAGAAGAAAACTTTAAACCGGTCGTGGCTGGTCATCAATGGTGTGATTACGGCCGTGATCCTGCTGTCGACGGTGTATGGTTTTACGGCCTTTTTGACCCGTCGGGTCACGTTTCAGAATGAGGTTTTTTATTCTTTAAACAATAATCCGGTTCGTATTGTTTATGATCTTAATGACCCATTTCCTTCGACAAAATCGTTTTCAATCGCAATTCCTGATAAAGACGTCTCCAAGTACAAACGCTTGAACCTGATGATTCGGGGCATGAGCGAGGCCTATCCGGGAATTGTAAAAATGGTCGTCAGCAATAAGCGCAATGAAAAAGCGATGTATTATATCCACAATGTACAAGGAGCATGGCAAAAAGTGAGTGTCTCCTTGGACAAATTAGATTTGACGGACTGGAGCAGTGTTACGGATGTTTCTTTTGTGCTTGAGGCTTGGAACGTGGATTTCAAAAAGGGAGCTGTCCTTATTGATGACATATCGTTTTCTAACTAAGTGAGTCATTAACATGACACCAATTAAAGGGATTGAATTCTATGAAAATTATTTCCATAGCCAATCAAAAAGGTGGATGCGGTAAGACAACAACGGCCATTAACTTGGCCTCAACTCTCGGATTTAATGATAAAAAGACACTTTTGATTGATTTAGACCCCCAGGCCCACGCCACTCTCGGGCTTAATATCGACGACAGCTACAGCCTTTACAATGTCATTTCTAAATTGACGCCCCGTAAGTTAAGAATCAAAGAAATCATCAAACGGGTGGACAAGAATTTTGATATCGTGCCTTCCAATGTTTTAGTGGGTACCTTAGAACAGGAATTGGCCGATGAGATTGGCCGTGAATTAAAATTGGTCGAGATTATTGAAGAAATTAAAGAGGAATATGATTATATCCTCATTGACTGCCCACCGAGTTTAGGGTTCCTGACGGTCAATGCCATCCGTGCCAGTGACCAAGTGATTATCCCGGTTGAAACCAGCCGTTTTTCCATGCAGGGAGTGGACCACTTGACCGATATCATCAATCTTATCCGTGACAGGCTCAACCATTCGGTACAGGAAAGGATCCTGGTTACGATGTTTGACTCCCGTCTGCGCCATTCTTTCACCATGTTTTCCAAGATGAAAGAAAAATTCGGCCAGCTCCTTTATGATACGATTGTACACATTAATGTCAAACTCAAGGAATCAGCCGTCATGGGGGAGGCTGTTTTAAAATATGATAAATATTGCCGGGGATCTAAAGATTATTTGAGTTTGGCGCGTGAAATTCTCTTGTTAGATAAGCAGATATCCCCCCCTTCAGTTGAAAAGACCATTGAGAGAGCCGTTGAGGAATCCTCTGAAGAACAGGAACAAGCCAAAACCTATGAACCTTCTTCACGTATGCAGGAATTAGTGACCAAAGAGTCGTCTGACTTTTTAGGGTTGGCGACCTTTACTCTCAAGGCTCCCACAGCCAAATCTGTGTATGTGACGGGGTCCTTTAATGATTGGTCATTGGACGAGAAATGTCGCATGATTCATCAAGATGGTCTTTGGACGGTTGCTCTGTCTTTGAAGCCTGGTACATATAAATATCAGTTTATTGTCGACGGAAAATGGCAGGAAGATCCGGAAAATATAACCACCGAACGCAACTCTTTCGGAGATATTAATTCGCTCATTGAGGTAAAGACGTAATGTCGCAGAGTTTTTCCGAAGAAAATATTATTGAGGGAAAAATATACGCGTTTTCAGCCTATATATCTGTCCTTTGCATCATCCCTTTAATCTTAAAGAAAAACAATCCTTTTGTCCTTGCCCATGGTAAACAAGGGCTTGTTCTTTTTATCGCCCAAACAGCCGTATGGATTTTGAGTATCGTGGTCCCTTTTCTCTTGGCACCATTGATGTTTGTTATTTTTGCCCTGTCTTTTTGGGGTTTGATGGCGGCTATTAAGGGAAAATTTGTAAGGCTTCCGATAGCAGCTAACTGGGCAGATAAAATTTCTCTGTGATCATCTGTCATGTCTATCCTTAAGAAATTATCCGATGTTATCAAAGAGGTTTTTTGGATAAAGCCGTCTCGTCAGAAAAATATCCCTGCCCGACGTAAGGGGACTGTTAAAAAGGTAGTAAAAAAACACCCTAAAAAGACCAAACTTGTTAAAGCAAAGAAAGCATTTGCAGCCCAACCAATAAAAACAGTCAAGTCCGTTAAAGTCGCGAAACCTCCCAAAATTTCAGTGCTCGTTAAAGCCAAGGCCTTTCAGTTAGATCCTAATTTAGTTAAAGTGGGGGAAATTACCCATTATTTTGACCGCATTAAGGTGTGTGTCGTCAAAATCACCCAAGGGACAGTCTTGATAGGGGACAAATTGACCATTGCGGGTAAAAAGAACAAATTTGTGCAAAAGGTATGGTCGATGCAAATAGAAAGCCAGGACGTTAAGGTGGCTAAGAAAGGGCAGTTGATAGGGCTGAAAGTGGACAAACCTGCCGAAGTGGGAAATGTTGTATATAAATAAAATGTATGTTATATTTATTTTATGAAGGATACAAGAGGACAAAATATCATAGAGTATATTTTATTAGTGGTGGCAGTTATATTGGTGTTCTTGGTTCTTTTAAATCCACAATCAGGTCCCGTCAAGAAATCCGTCGAAACGACCCTAAACAGTACGACACAACAACTGGCTAACATTACCAGTAATATCAGATTTTGATGAACATCAGCCTTTCACATAAAAATCTCATCCGTCGTTATTTGCTTTGGGCGTATAAAACGACCAGGGAATCTTTTGAACGTATTGAACGTAAAACAACCCAGCTTAAAGTGGATGAACATCTGTTAAAGACGCTAAACCGTCTCGCGAAACCTAAAGGAGCCTCTCAAAAAGACTACCAGAAGTTTATTGAAGAGTTTAAAAAGTATATTACCGATAAAAAGGAAGATGAGCTCAAACAAAAATATGCTGATAAAAACAAAACATCCCTGCATCCACAGTATTTATATTTGAGAAACCGGTTGTCGGCCATTGAAGAGGCCATTAAATATTTTCTAGGCCCCGGCGAGCTCAAAAAAATCGAGTCATTCTTTGAGAAAGAGTTTATTGGCCGTATTTTACAAGCCAGGGAGCATTAAGGGCATAACCATGCGTACGGTATTGATTATTTTATGTTCTTTAATTTTTGGGACACGGATCTCTTACGGCGCCATTGAGGTTTATGCGGCGGGTAAATATTTCCGTTCTTTTGAAGAATATAAAAAAAGCCGAGAACGGGCCTTGCTTGGTAACATGAAGTTGGCAGGGCCTGTTTCAGAACATCAGCAGGCGCCTTTTATTTCCGGTCAGGTACAAAAGGAATGGGACAAAATAGGTTATAACAGTGGTGTACATCACGTGGTTGTGGATTTTCAGCAAAACTGGCAAAACCCTAAACCTAGATTTATTGTTGATGCCGACCAGCTTCAAGGTGCCATTCGTGAAGCGATGGAAAACCGACAGGAGGCAACGCTATTGATTTCTGACCCCAAGAAAATGCGCATCCTGTCTTATGCCACACAAAAGAACCCCTCTGCAAACCCGGACATAGAAGATAGACAAAGACCTTAAAGAATGGGATAATATCTTTGTTCAATAAATAACTAGGAAGATCTATTTGGGAGGAAGAAATATGAGTGAACAAAAGAAAGAGGAATGTTGCAGCACTTCGGGTGGTGGTTGTGGTTGTTTAGGTGTTAAAAAGATCATTGTGGGACTTGTGTTGGCTTTGGTAATTTTTACCTGTGGCTACATTTTTGGTAAAGGCCGATGCCCTTTTAGCGGTCAGAAAATTTGCCCAATGGTACAGCGTTAAAAATAGGACAGACATCGATTTTATGTGTCGTATTTTAGAAAATTCGTGTCTGTCCTTATTTTTAGAATAGTAAGGAAGGTGATTGTGATTAAAGAAGTGATTTCTTTTTATTACACATTAACGGATAAGGATCAGAAGGTGATTGATGCTTCTACCCAAGGTCATCCCTTGGTTTTTATGACGCAATCCAGCCAGATTATTTCCGGTCTCGAGTCTGTTTTGATACAAATGGGCCCTAACGAGAAGAAAAAAGTGACGGTCTCCGCTAAAGACGCGTACGGTTCTTATAACGAGAAGTTAGTTTATAAAGCACATCGCAGTAAATTGCCGAAGGCCCAACTCCAGATAGGTGATGTTTTTGAAGCGGGTAATGGCCAACAAAGTTTCCCTGTGTCCGTGACTGGCATTAATAAGGATGAGGTCACTTTGGACGGAAACCATCCTTTGGCTGGGCAGGACTTGACTTTTGAAGTGGAAATCGTTCAAAAACGGCCGGCAACAGTTGCACACGTCGCCCATGGACATGTGCATGGTAACGGCGGATGCCACCATTAAATTCTATGAATGTCGCAGTTATTGGCGCTTCAGATAAACCTGAACGCTACTCTTATCAAGCAGTAAAACTACTACAGGAAAAGGGACATAAGGTTTATCCGGTGCACCAACGTGTCAAAACCATTGATGGTGTTCCTGTTTTTTCCTCCATTAAAGATATTGTTGATCCTATTGATACTGTGTCTATGTATATTGCTTCGGATATATCTGAGCATTTGACTGATGATATCTTAGCTAAGAAACCAAGACGTATTATTTTTAATCCGGGTGCTGAAAACCGTCAACTGGCGCTCAAAGCCCAGACAGTAGGGGCCGAAACTGTTGAAGCTTGCACGTTGGTTATGCTAAGGACGGGCCAATTTTAACCCAATAGAATGAAAAACAGGGTTTGATGAGAAAATTACAGCTTGTTATTTATTCGATAGTTGGCTGGTATTTACTGTTGATTATTTTGCATTACTTTAACCAGCGGCCTTTATGGAACGACGAATATTGTATTTTTCTTAATATTTATGGCAGATCTGTTGCTGACTTTTTTCAGGGGCCTTTGACTCATTTTCAACAGTTCCCGCGTATTTATCTTTATTTTATAGGTCAATGGGCAAGAATTTTTAATTTTCATCTTTTAGCATTGCGGTTTTTTCCTTTTGTTTGCATGTCGAGTGCCTTTTTTATCTGGCTTTACCTGGCCAAGAAGCAGGTACGGTCTGTGATGGGGCTGTTGACGTTTTTTTTGTGTTGGGTGGCTTCTGCCCCTTTGATTTATTACGCGGCTGAACTAAAGCAGTATTCCATGGATGTTTTGGCCACAACGGTATTCCTGTTGTTTTTATACCACCAGAAGAACCTACAGCAGAACGTCTCAGGAGTGGCCTATGCCCTGATTTTAATGGTGCTTCCTTTGTTCGGTTTGTTTTCCTATCCTGTGTTCTTTTTTTTATTGCTACCTATTTATAATATTTTGGTAGATATAAGAAACAATCCGCGTTTATGGCCGTTTTTGGTCATTTACCTGATGAGCTGCCTATCTGTTTTTGGGGTTGTTTATTGTCTGGATTTGCGCGTTAGTAATGTGGCGATGCTGGGTGCGGACTGGCACGATCACATGATCTCTTTGCATTCGGCAAAAGAGTTTTTAAAGACATTAGGGGAGAATTTAGATAATTTGATATCGCGTTGGTTTGTAGAAAGACCTAAATGGATCCGCAGGGCGGCACGGTTTTTTGTAGGGTTGGGGTTCATAAGGCTTTTTGGGGGAGCATGGGGGGTGTTTAAACGGGATGGATTCCGTTTATGTTCCATTCATAGCATTGCTTTTGTTGTGTTCTGGGAACATTTAATCTTGAGTGTTTTTAAGAAGTATCCTTTTGCGGTTGTCCGCACCTCATTATTCTTTGCGCCCATGCTTTTATTTTTAACAGTTGACGCGCTCGAATGGCTTAAACAACGTAACGGTGCGCTTTACGCTTTGGTGCAGTACCCCTTTATGGTCTATCTTCTTTATATTTCTCTGGGGATTGCGGGCATGATTTTTGCCGGGGATTTAGGTGCCCAGCCTGTGATTTGGCGGTAAATATTTTATTTCCGTCGATGATATGGTATAATTTTTAAGACATCGAAAGGGTTTTTATGCGTGCTGGAGTTATCGATATAGGATCATCTTCAACAAAATTGCTTATTGGGGAGCGTCATGGGGAAGACGTTAAGATTATCGAATCTTTAAAAAATAGCATCCCCCTAGGCCGTCA
>JAJXTI010000082.1 GCA_021783915.1 bacterium | reverse complement strand
GACTTGATGGTCTGCTGCAGTTCTTGCGGGGTGTGACATTCAATAAGAAGACGGCAGGGGCCACCCAATTGAAACGTCGTATACTCGCACAAGAGTGCGTGGGGAATGGTTTTCATGCGTCCAGCTTCTTTAAATAAGCGTTTACCGAGGCGATGCCGTTGTTGACGGAGAGGGCCTTGTAATCCTCTTTGGCCAGGGCTTCGGCCATAGCGTGGCTGCGCCCGCCCCTGGCGCAAAAAATCAGGTACACTTTGTTTTTATCGAACTCATTCTTATTAAAGGGAAATCGCGAAAAAGGTACGTGGCGGCATGGCCTTAAAGGCGGCCAATCTTTGATTTCATCGGCTTCGCGGATATCAATGAGTTCATAGTTGTTTAAATCGTCTTTTTTTATACTGTGGATGTCGATATCTATGTTTTTAAAGTTCATTGGACCACCGGGGTTCCGGTCCCGTAAACCCAAAGGGAGGAGCCATTGTTTAAGAATTCTTTTTTCCATATACGCAGGCGCTTTTTGATTTCTTCAATGACAAAGCGGCAGGCTTTGAACGCTTCGTCCCTATGGGGCGCCCAAACGCCAATCCATACGGCGGTCTCTCCGGTATTGATTGGACCTGTCCTTTGGATGCAGACAATGTCATTAACAGGAAATGAGACCAGGGCTTCCTTGATTATTTTTTCCCCCTCCGCCAGGCAGGCTGGGGCATCGGCAATGTATAAAAGGGATCTGACCCAGTTATCTTTAAGAATGTCCCCTCGCACAATGCCTTCAAAGCTGAGCAGGGCCCCGTTGTCAAGGGCACTGTGGGAGTTTCTGGCTTTGGTAACGTCTATGGGGTCTTGTTGGAGGACAAACATCAATAGGTCACCTTTACAATACCTTTGAGGATTTTACATTGACAGCCCAGTCGATGGTTGCGATCCATGGCCAAATCTGCCTCTTCTTTATTGAGTTCGTTGAGGTTTTCTGCACCTTCGATGATATCAATTTGGCAGGTGCCGCAAACACCGGAATTACAACTAAAGGGGATGCCTACGTTCTCGCAGGTTTCCGCGAGCGCGTTTCCGTCAGGAACTTCATATTCGATATTGTCGATGATTAATTTAGCCATAGTTTCCTAGTTTTTTAAGTAAACTATCCCCGACGTTAGGGGGTGTCGTTTCTGTCATTCTTTAAATTGTAGCACGGGAAACACAATATTTTTTTCCGGGTTCTGAAATTCATGCACTATGGTTTCAGGATAATGGGTCTTGATTTTTTCGATGATTTCGTCCACCAAATAACGAGGGACGGAAGCGCCGGAACTTAAACCGATTTTATTTATATTTTTTAAGGTCTTGCAGTCCAGTTGCGTGGCCGTGTCTACGATATAACTTTTGACCCCCAAATGCTCGCCTGTTTCCCTCAGGCGGTTACTGTTCGAGCTGTGCGGGGAGCCGCAGATGATGATCACATCGCAAATTTTGGCCAATTCCTTGACGGCATCTTGGCGGTTTTGTGTAGCATAACAAATGTCCGAACGCAAAGGCCCTATCAGTTTCGGAAAACGCCGTTTTAATTTTTCAATGATGCCCTTGGTCTCATCAATGGAGAGGGTGGTCTGGGTGATGTAGGCTACTGTTTTGTCCACATCGATGTTGAGTTTGTCTACGTCTGTTTCCCTCTCGACAATATGCAGCAAATCCGGGGACACATAACCGGAAGTCCCCACCAGTTCCTGATGGCCTGCGTGGCCGATGAGAACCGTGTCGATGCCCTGGCTTGAGAACTTGACCGCTTCTTTGTGGACCTTTGTCACTAGGGGACAGGTGGCATCGACGAATTTTAAACGCCTGGCCTTGGCCTTGCTGATGACTTCCGGCTGCACCCCGTGGGCGCTGAAAATAACGCGCGAACCTTCAGGGACGTCATTTAAATTTTCGACGAAAACGACGCCGCGCTCTCTCATGTCGTTGACGACTGAAGTGTTGTGGACAATGTCGTGGTAGACATACAAAGGGGTGCCGTAAGTCCTTAGCGCCAATTCCACAATGTCAATGGCGCTGGCCACCCCCGCGCAAAACCCTTGTGTCTTTGCCAGAAATATTTCCATAAATGAGTTCCTGCACGAATTTATACCCATGTCTAGATTTACGCAGTAAACCTGTGGGAGTAAATTAAATCTTATTATTGCATTTTTAAATTTACTTTTCTATAATGTCGACAATTATAACATTTTTGATTACGCTGTAAATTCAAATTATGCGTCGAAAAACCCCTGTCGTTCAAATCGGAAATCTTGCTCTGGGAGGCCTGTGTCCTGTCCGTATCCAGTCCATGACCGATACGCCTACGGCCGATGTGGAGGCTACCCTGGCTCAAACCAGAGAGCTGATTGTCGCCGGTTCAGAGCTGGTGCGCTGGACCATCAATGACGACAAGGCGGCCAAAGGGGCGGCCCAGGCCATCGCTGTTTTGCGCCGGGAAGGCATCCAGACGCCCATCATTGGCGATTTTCATTTTAACGGGCATATTTTACTCAAGAACAACCCCCAAACCGCCAAAGCTTTGGATAAATATCGCGTCAATCCCGGCAATGTGGGCAAGGGCAAGCTGCATGATGATAATTTTGCCCAGATCGTCAAGATTGCCGTTGATAACGGCAAGGCAGTGCGCATCGGCGTCAATTGGGGTTCTTTGGACCAGGAGCTTTTAACTGACCTTATGGACACCAACGCCAAGCGTAAAAACCCTCATAATTTTCGTGATGTGACCATTGAGGCCATGACCCAGAGCGCTTTACGTTCGGCGGAACATGCCATCACATTAGGTCTGCCCAAAGAAAAAATTGTTTTAAGTGTGAAGATGTCGATTTTGCAGGACATGGTCAAGGCCTACGAGCGTCTGGCCAAGAAAACCGATTTGGCCTTGCATCTGGGGTTGACGGAAGCGGGCGCTGACATGAAAGGCGCGGTCTCTTCATCGGCCGCTTTGGCCATTCTTTTGCAGCAGGGCATCGGGGACACCATTCGCGTTTCTTTGACGCCGCAGCCCAATGTGGGCCGGGCCAAGGAGGTGGAAGTTTGCAAAGAACTTTTGCAGTCGATGGGTTTTCGTTATTTTGCCCCTTCGGTGACCAGTTGTCCCGGGTGCGGGCGTACCAGTAGCAATTATTTTCAATATCTGGCCCAGGATATCAACGCCCATATCAAACTTAAAATGTCTGCATGGAAAAACCAGTATCCTGGGGTGGAGCAGCTAAAAATCGCGGTCATGGGCTGTGTGGTCAATGGGCCGGGGGAAAGCCTCCAGGCCAATATCGGCATCAGCCTTCCCGGGGCCTCCGAGAAGCCGGTAGCGCCGGTTTATGTAGATGGTCGGGAAATAGCCACCTTAAAAGGGGATCATATTAAAGAAGAATTCATCGTGATTCTGGATGACTACGTTAAAAACCGTTTTTACCAAAAGAAAGGAAAAGTATGAACAAAGGATTCATGATAACCATAGCAGGAGTTTTGTTTTTAGGTTTAACAGGCCTGGCCCAAGCGGATTTTGTTGGAAATAAAGATTCAAAATTATTTTTTTCGGATGATTGTTCCTATGCGAAAATGATTAAAAAAGAAAATAAAGTTGTTTTTAAAACATCCGCGGAAGCCGTAGCGGCAGGTTATAAAGCCAGCTCTAAGTGTTCCGAGAATCCGAAAGCTGATAAAAAGTAGATAAGGGGGTTAGGAAGGTCAGGAAAACTTTTTTATATTCAACAAAAGACCATTGAAGGCACGCCGTTAAATTTTAAGAGATATCTTTCGTGAATATCAATCGGAAAGAGGCTTCTATTTGTATTGGGGAGAAGCTATTATTGATGAAATTCATAAATATCTCCAATGGCAAAATGGACTTAGAAGTATTTTGGAAACGTTTAAGGGGAAGAAGACTTTTTTCCGGGAGTCCCTCGCTTGCTCTTCAGGACAGTAAGATCACAATTAGATAGGAATACTTATGTCAAAACTTTTTGATCCAATCCAAATCGGAGATTTAAAACTTCTCAACCGTATTTTTATGGCGCCCTTAACACGCTGCCGCGCCATTGACCGCCGTATTCCCAATACGCTGATGGCCGAATATTATGCCCAGCGATCCGGCGCGGGTTTGATCTTTAGTGAGGCAACCTCTGTAAGCCCTATGGGGGTCGGTTATCCGGACACACCGGGGATCTGGTCCAGAGAGCAGGTGGATGGATGGAAAACCGTTACCTCCGCGGTGCATGATAAGGGCGGCCGGATGCTTTTGCAGTTGTGGCACGTCGGACGCATCTCGGATCCTGTTTATTTAAACGGCGATCTTCCCATAGCGCCGAGCGCCGTTAGACCTGCTGGTCATGTGACTTTGGTACGTCCTAAAAAAGAATTTGTAACGCCCCGCGCCCTTGGGACAGAAGAACTCGCCGGGATCATTGAAGAATATAAAAAAGGCGCTCAAAACGCCAAAGAAGCGGGATTTGATGCTGTTGAAGTCCATGGTGCCAACGGTTATTTACTGGATCAATTTTTGCAAGACAGCACTAATAAGCGCACTGATGCTTATGGCGGGTCTGTTGAAAACCGTGCGCGTTTAATGTTGGAAGTTGTCGATGCTGTTGTTTCAGTCTGGGGTAGGGGCAGGGTAGGGGTTCATTTAGCGCCCCGGGGGGACACTAATTCCATGGGAGATTCCAATCTAAGGGCCACCTTCGGCTATGTGGCCCAGCAGTTGGGGAAACGTAACATCGCCTTTATTTGTGCACGGGAGTCCATAGGGCCCAATCGCATAGGTCCTGAACTTAAAAAAATATTTGGCGGCACTTATATTGCCAATGAAGGGTTCACCAAAGAAACTGCTCAAGCGGCACTGGATGCGGGGGAGGCTGATGCCATTGCCTTCGGCAGACAATTTCTCGCCAATCCGGACCTTCCCAAACGTTTTGCCGAGAATGCCGAGCTTAACGCTCCTGATCCAAACACATTTTACGCGTCGGGCAAGGAAGGATATACGGACTATCCGAGTTTGGGTTAACCTCCTTGAGGGCAGGGGTGTCTAGCCCTGAAGTGCATCAAGGAGCTGGGATTATGACTAGAAAAAAACTATCGAATTTAACGATGAAGAATTGTTATTATATGTTTTGAAAAAGGAAATATATTTAGGCTTTAATGCCGGCCATTATTATTGCAACTCTTTCAACACTTCAACCACTTCGGCGTTGTGCCCCTGGGGCTTGACCTTCTCAAAAATCTTGGTGATTTTACCTTTCTTATCGATAATAAAAGTGGTGCGGGCCACACCCATATATTTTTTGCCGTACATGCTTTTTTCCACCCACACGCCGTAATCTTTGCACGTCTGTTTTTCATCATCCGCCAAAAGGGGAAAAGGTAGTTTGAATTTGTTAATGAAATTCTCGTGCGATTTGACGCTGTCGGGGCTGATACCCAAAATCACGGCACCTGATTTTTCTATTTCTTTGAAACTATCGCGAAAACCGCAGGCTTCAACCGTGCAACCGGGGGTATTGTCTTTGGGATAGAAAAAAAGCACGATATTCTTGCCTTTGAACTTTTTCAGGGTGAAAGATTGCCGGTTGTTCGCTAAAAGTTTAAAGTCCGGGGCGTTCTTGCCTTCTTTAAGCATATTGACTCCAGCTTTTGGTATAGGGGTTGTAGATTTCTTTAACACGTTTATTTTCGGCGATACCATCTTCCAAAGGCCAGGCAGTCGCTTCCAATTTGTTGCCGTCCAGGTCGTAGAAATACAGAGACCATGATTTGGGGCGCTTTTTGGCGAATTCGATTTTAGTGCCATGCTGCTGTAAGTGTTGGATAAAGCCTTCAAAATCATTGGAGTGGATGCGAAAAGAAAAATGGTTCGCGCCCAAGCCTTCATTGGCAAAAAGATGGCTGTCGTTAAGGTCTTTGGCCTGGATGATCCCAAGCAAAGAAGTTCCGCAATCCAGGAAATATTCGATGCCAGGCTTGGAAGGTTCGCGTTGGGTGATTTTTAAGCCGATGACTTCCGTATAGAACTTGAGTGATTGATCTAAATCCCGCACGTTAAAAGCCACGTGGTCGATGCCTTGAACTTTAATCATTGTGCACCCCTCTTAAAGAGAAGTTAATTGGGTCTTTTACATTTTAACATTGGTTCAGGTTATAGCTGACTGGGCCCTGTGCCTGGTACGGATCCTTCCCTTCGGTCATAACCTTCGCCAACTATATTTTTATTTTACGTTCTACTTTACGTTGTTTAAATATTAAACATTCCGTATACCCGGCGGACGTGGCTAAAGCTGTCGCCTTATCGAAATCTTTACCTACGTCGACAGGGTCATGAGCATCAGAACCGAATGTTAAGGGGACCCCGGCCTCACGATAGATTTTTAGACAGTTAGGAGCCGGGTACATTTCGGCAACTGGTTTTCGCAGACCCGCAGTGTTGATTTCAACAGCCACGCCGCAATTCTTAAATACTTTCGCGGTGGATCGGATTTCCTCCGTTAAATCGACACTCGGCCTCGCGCCAAATTTTTTTGGCAAATCACAGTGGCCGATAATGTCAAACAGCCCGGATTGGGCGGATTTTTTTAAAAGGGCATAGTATTTACGGTAGACCTCATTGACATCATGCTTTTTCCAATATTCACGGACCGAGGGGTCGTCAAAAGCCCAGTCATCGATAAAATGCACGGAACCGATGATGTAATCATAAGGGTAGCTTGCGATCATTTCCTTCGTTTTTGCCTCAAAGCCAGGGATAAAATCCGCCTCCAGAGCCACTTTAATGTTTATTTGCGCTTGGAAACGTTTTTGGACGTCTTCAATCATTCGCTGATAAGCGGGAAGCTCATCGAAATCCATGGTGATGCCCGGCATGCGTTGGTGCACCATGGGGGCATGGTCGGAAAACCCAATTTCTTTAAGGCCCACTTTAATACCTTGTTGGACATATTCTTCGGGAGAGCCTGTGGCATGTCCGCAAAGAGGCGTATGCATATGGTAATCAGCATAAATCATAGGAGGAGATTATAGCATAGACACAAAATAGTCCATATGGTAAACTTTTACGGTTTATCCAACCCGAAAGGATCCATCTATGGAGCAATTTTACCGACGAATTCTCGAAATTGTGGGGGAAGACCCCAATAGGGAGGGTTTGCGCAAGACCCCTAAAAGGGCCGCCGAGGCCTTTGAATTCTTGACGCAAGGTTACAAAAAAGACATCAAAGAAATCGTCAACAATGCCATTTTCACCTCCGATAACGATGAGATGATTATCGTCAAGGACATCGAGCTTTATTCTTTATGTGAACACCATTTGTTGCCGTTTTTCGGTAAAGCGCACGTGGGGTATATCCCTAAAGGAAAAATCATCGGCCTTTCCAAGATTGCCCGTATTGTGGATGTATATGCCCGCCGTCTGCAGGTGCAGGAAAATTTGACCAAGCAAATCGCGATAACGCTCATGGAAGTCACTGGTGCTTTAGGGGTGGGGGTCGTTATAGAGGCCAAACATTTATGCATGATGATGCGCGGGGTGGAAAAACAAAATTCGATCATGAAAACGTCCTGCCTTTTAGGGGTCTTCCGTAAAGAAGATGCCACCCGCAAGGAGTTTTTGAGCTTGATCCATGAAAAGACCATCTAATACAGGGACAGCTTTAGTCACCGGCTCGGCCAAACGTTTGGGCCAGGCCATGGTTTTGCATCTGGCTAGGCAGGGTTACAACATCGCCTTGCATTACCACAGCTCCAAAGCCGATGCCATGAAGACCGCGCAGGCAATCTATAAGACCGGCGTGCGCTGTGAGTTGTTTTGTTGCGACCTGGCCGATGAAACACAGACC
>JAJXTI010000081.1 GCA_021783915.1 bacterium | reverse complement strand
CAGAACCGCTGGGGGGAGCGCACCGTAACCCCGAAGAAATCGCAGCCAGTTTAAAATCCGCCTTATTAAAGAACCTTAAGAAGCTCACCAGCCTTTCCAGTGAAGATCTTTTGGAAGCCCGCTATAAGAAGTTCCGTAACATCGGTCAATTTATCGAGAAAAAATGAAGCAAGATATCCGTGAGATCTCCTTCGAAGAGTTAAAAGACTATTTAGGAACAACAGGAGATCCGGATTTCCGTGCCGGACAGATTTTCGAATGGATTTATAAGAAAGGCGCCGCTTTTTTTGAAGACATGACCAACCTTCCGAAGAATTTGCGCCTGAAACTCTCCGGGTCTTTTGATTTTGTGCCTGTGGTAGTCGTAGATGAGGTTAAATCGGAGGGTGGTACTGTCAAATTTCTTTTTGACTTAAAAGATCATAAGGAAGTGGAATCGGTCATTATTCCCACCAAAAGCCGCACCACCGCTTGCATTTCAACGCAGGGGGGTTGTAAATTCAGGTGTAAATTTTGTGCTAGCGGAGTGTGGCTGGTTGGCGGCGTAACCTGTCAGCGGTGGAGATCCTGTCCCAAGTATTATTCGTCAAAAAACAGGCGGCTCAAGATAAACCTTTGACCCACATTGTTTTTATGGGTATCGGGGAACCCTTGACTACACTAAGGTATGGCAGATTATTGAATTCTTGGAGAAGGTTTATTTTTAATTAAGCATATGATTAAGAATAACTTGCGAGAAATGAAAGGTTAGATGAGATATGAAGGGCAGAGAAAGCGGGATGCCGCTGAAAGATATGTGGGAGGGATTCTTCAACCCTATCGAAACACTTAATATAATGGGCCTGGGAGAGGCAAAGAATGTGGTTGAGTTCGGGTGCGGCTATGGCACCTTTACCATTCCAGCAGCCAAAATGATACGGGGAACAATTTACGCTATTGATATTGAGTCCGAGATGACTGAGGCAACGGGAAAAGAAGCGAAGGTTGAGGGGTTACATAACGTTAAAACCATCTTGCGTGATTTCATGGCGCAAGGAACAGGCCTGCCAGCCGAAAGCGTTGATTACGTCATGCTTTTTAACATTCTTCATATTGAGAATCCCGAAATCATGCTTCAAGAGGCTTGGCGGATTCTTAAGAAAAAAGGTAAGGTCGGCATTATTCACTGGAATTACGATGCCTCCACCCCGCGAGGCCCTTCAATGGAAATACGTCCGAAGCCCTCAGCCTGTATCAAATGGACGGAAGATATTGGATTCATTCAGCCAGAACAATATAACCTAAAGCCATACCACTATGGAATCGTTATGAGAAAGGAGTAGTAAAATGAGGATAGGCGTGATTATTTCAAGTAATGATGCAGAGACGTGTTGGAACGCCTTGCGATATGCCAATTATAGTCTTGGGCAGGAAGATGAAGTGAAAATTTTTCTTATGGGCAAAGGCGTCGAATACGAGAAAGTCAGTAACGAGAAGTTCAATACCATCGAACAAGCTGAGAAGTTTCTTGCCGCTAATGGGAAGATTTTCGCCTGTGGCACCTGCATTAAATCACGGCAACAGAAAGAATCCGAGCTTTGTCCTATCAGCACAATGAAGGACATGTATGAGATTATCAAAGAAAGCGAAAAGGTCGTGACGTTTTAAGGTGTTTATGATTAAGAGCGAGTTACAACAAAATGAAGATGTCCGAAACTTATCCTACGATGAGCTGGTTAAGTATTGCGAGGGCATGGGGGAGAAGGCCTTTCGTGCGACCCAGATTCTTGAGTGGATTTACGAGAAAAACGCATGGTCTTTCGATGAGATGAGCAACCTGTCTCAGCCGCTTCGGGAGAAACTTAAACAAGATCTTATCTTACAAAGGAATTCCATTGCTCAAAAGCAGATTTCCGAGGATGGGACAACCAAGTTTTTGTTTGATTTATACGACCATGAAAAAGTCGAGAGCGTTTTAATTCCTACGGAAAAAAGAACGACGGCTTGCATTTCCACACAGGCAGGCTGTAAGTTCGGATGTAAATTTTGCGCCAGTGGTATTGGTGGATGGAAGAGGAATTTAACCTGTGCCGAAATTGTCACACAAGTATTACACGTCAAGGAAGAGGCGTTGAAACATAAAAGACCATTGACCAATATCGTATTTATGGGAACTGGGGAGAATTTCGATAACTATGATAATTTAATGAAGGCCATTCGGATAATCAATTCAGATAAAGGAATCAATATTGGAGCGAGACACATCACGATTTCTACTGTCGGAGTCGTGCCAAAGATTAAAGAACTGGCCCAGGAGGGCTTACAGGTGGAGTTGGCTATTTCATTGCATGGGTATGATAATCCATCCCGCAATGTGTTAATGCCAGTGAATAAGAAATATCCCTTTGATGAATTGATTGCCGCCTGCCGTGAATATGTCCGATTAACCAAGCGTCAAATTACTTTTGAGTACATCCTTATTAAAGACGTGACCTGCACAGAGAATGCCGTCCAAGCCTTAAAGAAGGCATTTAGAGGCATTATCTGTAAAATGAACCTCATTCCTTATAACCCCGTTTCCGAATTCGACCACAAGACCCCATCGAAGGAAGAAATGCTTAAATTTAAAAATAGTCTTGAAGCAAGTGGTATTCACGCAACAATCCGTACCCCCCGTGGCAAAGACGTAAATGCCGCCTGCGGGCAGTTAAGACATAAACATTTGGAAAAGTAATTATTGGGAGTTGTTGCTGCTGTTGCGTAACTGATCCATCAAGGCCTTCATTTTAGGGTTGTTCATGAGTTCTTGAGCCTTGGGATTGTTTTGAATGGCATTGAC
Organism: bacterium; assembly: GCA_021783915.1. Taxonomy (GTDB): domain Bacteria; phylum Omnitrophota; class Gorgyraeia; order Zapsychrales; family Fredricksoniimonadaceae; genus JACQCF01. The sequence goes on along the minus strand of JAJXTI010000081.1, from coordinate 5,212 downwards.
ATCGTGGGACAGGACTGCCTGGGTCAAACTCGGGTCGCTAAGTAATTGCATTAATTCAGGGTCTTGTGTCATCTGTTGTACCTGCGCCATCATGTTGGGGTCTGACATCAATTTGCTTTGCACGGTCTGGATTCTTTGGTTTAAACCATTGTCCGAAGGCGGTTGAGAAGCGTACGGATTGGCAGCAGGCGCTACGGCCCCATTGGCAATATTGACCACTTGCGAAGCGTCAACTTTGACATTGCCTAGAGCGGCTGTCTGGACCGTATAGACACCGCCCCCTACGGAAACCAACTCACCTTTGATTTGTGAGCCGTCTTTAAGGGTAATGACTTGGGTATCAGCCAAAGCAGGGCAAATAAAACCCATCAGAAATAGGGTAATCAACAGCATATATTTATTCATATATGTAAGTCTAACACGCCTCTTATTAAAAGGCAAATGGCGTGAAATCTTTGACAAAAATTTTAGTCGATGGTATATTAACGTCTCTTTTTAAGAGACATCTAGGGCTGGCAAATGTTCTTTAGGAAAGGTTTTAAGGGAATTTGCACAAGTACCCGGATTTTTTTCTGGATGAATTTGATATAGATATTTTCGAAGTAATTTGGGGCTGTAGCTCAGTTTTGGGAGAGCGCTTCAATGGCATTGAAGAGGTCAGGGGTTCAATCCCCCTCAGCTCCATTTTTTATTTGCCGAGGTGGCGGAACTGGTATACGCGCTGGTCTCAAAAACCAGTGGCCTCACGGCTGTAAGGGTTCGATTCCCTTCCTCGGCACCATTCTTTTTTAGCACAATTCCATAACATATTTAGTTTGAGATTATTAGGCGTAATTCCTTCATTTTTGAGGGGGTTACGTCTTTTTTGTTTCGTTGGATACATTTGTAACTATTTGTATACTTTTGTAAACAAGAGGTTCTTAACGTCACGTTAAAGGCACAAAGCCTGCGTGGCGTTTTTTTATTTTGTTTTACCGCCTTTATTGACCTCTTAGTAGGCGTAAAAGAACTAAGACCGATACGGCTCGGGCAGTGACTTTCCGAACGGCTGAAACTAACGTACTTAAGAGAGATAGGAGACTCTTGAGCGGAGCGAGGGAAGAAATAGTTAAGAAAGGCTTTTGATTGCGACCACCTGCATAAAGCAGTCAAATTTTAACTTAACGAATAGAAAGGTTTAATTAGTCGCATAAAGGGTATATGCAGGAAGGGAGAGATTATGGATTTAAAAGAAAGAGAATTGAGAAGAGCATTTGCTAAGTTTAACGAAAAAATAAAAGGACGTATTAACCATAAAGGTAATTTTGTCCCAAAACAACCAAAGGAGTTTATAAATGAAAAATATCGGAATTTACGCAAGAGTTAGCACAGAAGATCAAACCTCTACACAGCAACTAGTAGTTTTAAGAGAGTATTGCAGTAAAGCAGGTTACAAGATCATTGATGAGTATGTTGATGATGGTGAAAGTGCAATGAAACAAAACAGACCAGAGTATATGCGACTTTTAGAAGATGCTCGCAGACGTAAAATAGAGTTGGTTTTAGTATATAAACTTGATCGTTTCAGCAGAAGTCTAAAGGAATTGGTTAACACGATTGCTAATCTTAAAGAATATGGGGTTAATTTTGTAAGTTATGCGGAAAAAGATTTTGATACGACTACTGCCACAGGACAGTTGATGTTTCATATCGTTTCAGCCTTTGCTCAGTTTGAAAGAGATATGATTTCTGAACGGACGAAGCTAAAGCTCAACCATCTAAGAAGCAAAGGGATTAAGTTGGGACGGCCTCAAAAGACTTCTGTAGAGTCAATATTTGGGCTAAGAGACAAGGGGCTCTCTTTAAGTGAAATTGGTAAGGAAGTAGGTTGTGATCGGTCAACGATTAGTAAGCTGTTGAAAAAGGCCAATTATGCTCAAAGCAACAGTAGTTTTAAAGGGGTTTAAATGACTATTAAACAACAAAAGCTTGTAAAAGCCATATCTGAAAATATCCGAAAAAATGGCAAGCCAAAACCTCTTGGGAAGTTAATGAGGGAGTCTGGTTACTCAAAGAGTCAATCTGAAAAGCCCAAAGCGATTGTCCAATCAAAAGGCTTTATTGCTATCCTAGAAGCGGCTGGTTGCAGTGATGAACAGATAGCAAGGGAATTAAATCGTGCATTGGCTAAAGAAGGAGAGACGTACAATGATTATATGATTCGAGATAAGGCCATAGGGAGGCTTTTAGTGCTTAAAAAACATACAAGTACGTTCGGGGATGAGGCAGTAGAAGCTTTGAAAGATCTTGTCCAGATTGCTTTGCCACCTATTGATCCGTTACCTGCTTAAGCTTATTCACCAAGTAGTTTAGATATTTTAATTTTAAGTGCTTTAGCAATGATTTGAAGGTTTTGGACGCCTATATTCTTTTCACCACGTTCGATTTGGTCGATATACGCTCTGTGGAGGTTTGCTTCGTGGGCGAGTTCTTCTTGGGAAAGTCCTAATTTATTGCGGTATTGACGTATTCTTGATCCGATTTCTTTATTGATCTCTGCCATAAGTTCCCCAGGGAATGATGAGAGAATTATATGGCTGTGCTACTTATGAGTCGACTACCTATAGGTAGCAAATATAATAATATTGTGATAACATAACAACAATGAAAGATAGGCTAATTAATATAATAATATTCATTTTGTTTATGCTTTTTGTATGCTGGCTTTCTTCCTTCTTTCCTGTAAAAGAGGTTAGTGGTTAAAATGAAAAGATACATCTTCTCGATCTCACTAGTTCTATTATTTCTTCAGTCTAATATGGTGATGTGTGAAGAGGAAGATGCTGGCCCACAAATGGCTCCTAACGGACAATTTGTAGGTGGAGGGGATCCGCAGATGGCCCCTGATGGTACATTCGTGGGTGGTTCTCCACAGATGGCGCCAGACGGTACGTTTGTAGGAGGAAACCCTCAAATGGCTCCTGACGGTACTTTTGTGGGAGATGGACAAGATGAAAAATAAAGTGGGAAGAAAAGGGTATGGCTGGCTTTAAATACTTTCAGATTTTATCACTCATTTTAATTATTGGGGTAGTTGCTTTTTTCGTTACTCCAAAATATACCTACCATCACCCATCAGGAGAAGATTTCATTATTAGGTCTAACATTTTTACTGGTAAAATGGAAAAAGTTTACTTTAATGATCCCTGGCCTCAAAAACTTCCCAAAGATGCTATTCTGCTTAAGTAATGACTATTGAAAAAAGGGTATAGAAATTTCTGCAAGAATTAAGTGGTTTTTATGCCGTTGCGAAAACGTTCGTTTAATCAACCCCTTACGATTTAATAAATTGCAGGTTTTTTTGTTTGGGATAAAATGAGCTTGTTAACATATCTCAAAAGGAGAATGGTATGAGCAATAGTTTTAGAATTGGAGAAAACACCCTCCCTAAGGATAAATCATATAGTGATTTTGATACCTTAGGGTTTAATACGGCACTAGGTACATTTATTGGGATTATAAAAGCTGTCACTCCACCTTTGACGGTAGGGCTGTATGGGCCTTGGGGGAGTGGAAAAACAACTATGATTAGTGGCATAGTCGAACCCTTAAAGAAGGACAATTGTTTAACATTGGTGTTTGATGCGTGGAAATATCGGCATGAAAAGAACTTAATTTTACCTCTTCTGTGCGCCCTTCAACGGGAGAATTTGTCCAAGTTTGAAGATGCGAAGTATTCCGCTCTAAAAATAGTGGGGAGCGTTGCTGTTGTTGCGCTGTCGGGGTATATAAAGCATAAAACTGGAATTGAAATCGGCGATGTGAGATCAACTTTTGAAATGTATGAAGATGGGTATAAGCATTATAAGAAATATGATGACTATGTGTCGCAAATTGAGAAAGAATACAGGGAGTTTATTACCAACCTTTTGAATAAAACAGAAAGAAATAGGGTGGTTATTTTCGTTGACAACCTTGATCGTTGTTTGCCTGATGTTGTTGTCAATTTGCTTGAGGATATTTCTAGTTTTCTCTCAATAGGGGGCGTGCCATGTGTATATGTACTTGCTATGGATAAAGGAAATGTAATTAAAGCGATTAATCATCGGTACCCTGATTTTGATGGAGAACATTATTTGGAGAAGATTATTCAAGTCCCATTAAAAATGCCAGTGCCTTCTGAGGGACGTTTTCATTTCATGAAAAGGTATGAATGGGGGAAAGATCCGCATACAAATAAAAAGTCAGAATTTGGTGACGTCAGGGATCAGATATTTAAGAAATTAGCTGACATTGATACTTTGTTTGGAGGGGATCTCTTAGGCAATCCCCGCAGGACAGAACGCATTATTAATAAACTTATGTGTTTAGATGCTATGTGTCTTTTTCAAGCTGAGAATAATAATTCTCCCGACGCCGTTATACTCGTAATTTTCTTATTGTTGCTAAAAGAATATTTTGAAATAATTTACGTTTCATTAAATACTGATTCTGATTATCAAACTTTACAGCAATTTATACAATTTTCTTATGATCCTAATACCACTCCTTTAAAGTTAAGGAGGGATCAAGAAAGGGAAAGACAGAGCTATAATATTGGGAATTGGGCTATGTATGAGGTTTACTGTAATAAAGATAATAGATTTTATAATTTTTTGAATCAATTTAAGAATTTGGGTCCCAAGAAGGATTTGCCTAATCAATTAAAACAAATGGCAAAATCTTTAAATTACATAGGATAGGATGTCTTTAGATAAAGGTTACTTAGGTAATGGTTAATAGTGAATTAGAAAATCAAGCCGGTCATGCCATTCGAGAAAGACTTTCTAGTTTTACTGTTGTAGTAGATGTTTCTACAAAAGATGGGCCTGACTGGGGGACGGGATCGTTATTAAAGTATCATAACAGACACTTTATATTGACCTGTGCCCATGTTGTTACTCAAGAATATCCGGATAGTGAACTTGGTGTTTTGTTTTATCCAGGAGGAACATCTAAGTACAGCAGTAAAGAAAAGATCAAATCAATGTCCCTTATTGAGTTATCAAAGGCGATTCCAAATAAATCTTACCGCCAATCTCTTGATGTGGGGAAGAGGATTTATTCTGATGACAAAGATGATTTAGTTCTCCTTGAATTAAACCCTGACTCAGAGCAAGTAAGTAGGAATGAATTTTATGACATATCAGAACGGGGAATAGAGGTTCCTGAACCTAGACAAGGTATATATCTT
>JAJXTI010000080.1 GCA_021783915.1 bacterium | reverse complement strand
TGACCCGATCATTTATGTGGGGGATGGTCGGTCAGACATTTGTGCTGCCAAGGAGGCGGACATTATTTTTGCTAAAGACGCACTTTTAAAATATTTTAGAAAAAATGACCTTCCTTGCGTTGAATTCTGTGATTTAGCCGGCATTTATGAATATTTGAAGGAAGATTTTGCCCCTCTTATTTTTAAAATCATTGCTTCTTAGAATTTACGGTGAAGGTTGAGTTGCAATCCTTTTTATTTTTTAGTAGAATGTTGCCCAAAATCGACAAGGATGGGAGAGGTTACATGGGTGTTCGGGCGACTTGCCTTAACTGTATGGATGGACGGGTGCAATTGCCTGTCTTGCACTGGATCAAAGAGAATTATCGCGTGGATTTTGTAGACGTGATCACTGAAGCCGGCATGGACGGCGTTTTGTCCAACCAAGACAATATCACGGAAATACTGCGCAGCATTGCCATTTCTGTCGATGTCAATAAATCCACCAGACTTTTTGTCGTTGGCCATTATGACTGCCGGGGCAACTCGGTCGAAGAAAGTGTCCATCGTCAACAAATCAGACATGCCGTCAGCCGTTTGAAAGGCTACTGGTCCGGCCATGAGATCGTTGGACTTTGGGTCAATAAATCTTGGGCCGTGGAAGTCGTTTTGCAAGAATTGGCGTAAATTTGTTTTTCTCCAAAGATACACTATATTTTTACCACCCTTATAATCGAGAAGAATTGTCTACAACCCATTATTTTATACAACAGTTAGTATAACTAATAGGGGCAGGTCAAGGCACATTGTGGGGCGCATTTTATTTTTTGTGGTTTCATTTTGCGATTCTTTTCGTTCCCATCGGATGCTTGCATATTTTACCACAGTATTTTTGACTTAAATCTAGTATTTACAAGAATTGAGCCTGTATTTCAGGATCAACTAGGTAAAACATTGTAGGGCCATTTGTGGTATTAATAATTTTAATATGGTATATTTAATTATCTTAAAGAATTTGGTTTGGAATGAAAAGTCCTGTTAATTTTTTTCTTAGAAGGTTTTTGTCTAAAGGATTAGCCATAATCCTTGCGGTAGCTTTTGTTGTAACCAGTCTACCTGTGATTGACGCTCGGGCACAAGAAATAACAGCCTTGGGGCTCATGCCAAGACCAGGAACGGCGGTATCGTTGACCTCCCGGTTTAACCTTGCGTATTTGAAGGGAATGACCATTGACCCCAAAGATCCTTTCAAGTTTGATTTTATTGTTTATCGAGGTGATGAACAATTAAGCCGCCAACAGAAACAGGAACAGTACGATAAGCTGATCAAATATTTCTTAGCAGCGATGGCGATACCTGACAAGGACCAGTGGGTAAATCTGTCGCCGTATGAAAAGAAATGGATAATCCCGCAGGACTTTGGGATGACGGTGATGGGGCGTGATTTGTTGGCACAGGACTATTTGCTCAAGCAATTGTCATCTTCGTTGACCAACCCGGATTCCCGCTTGGGGAAGGAGTTTTGGGATGAAATATATGCCCGAGTGTATAAGCAGTTTGGAACGACACAAGTGCCGGTCAACACCTTTAACAAGGTGTGGATTGTTCCGGACAAGGCTGTTATTTATGAGAAAGGCAATACGGTGTATGTGCTTAGCGACCATTTGAAGGTTATGACGGAGGAAGATTATTTATCCATGAAGAAACACGGTATGCCACAGGCCCCTGGTGGGAATACCGCGTCTATGGAGATTTCTAACCAGGTCATGCGTGAAGTCATCATTCCTGCTATTGAAAAAGAAGTCAACGAAGGCAAAAATTTTGCCCCGCTTCGCCAGGTGTTCAGCGGAATGCTTTTAGCTACGTGGTATAAGAGAGCTCTTAAGCAATCAATATTGTCTAAGATTTACGCGGATAGAAAGAAAGTCAAAGGAGTGGACCAGGATCCCAAGAATAACAAAAGAATTTACGCGCAGTATGTTAAAGCGTTTAAGATGGGTGTTTTTAATATGATCAAGGAGGACGTTGACCGTTTGACGCATGAGGTGGTGCCGCGTAAGTATTTTTCAGGGGGGACAATAGGTTTTGTTCATATTAGGTTTCAACACGCGGATGCTGCGATGGCGGTAGGGGATTTTGTCCGAAACTCTTCGTTTATGGATATTGTGACGGCAAAAGTTGCCATGACAAAAGATATTATGGGGAAAATGTTCAAGAGGGCAAATAAGGCGGCAAAGATAACTATGGCAGGCATTGCTCTTGTTGCCGGTTTGGGGCATTCAGTCCAAGCGGCCAACCTGGTTGATGCTTCGTTGCAGTGGAGTGCCAGTCCAAACCCTGACATTGCGGGTTACTATGTAGAATACGGGAATGAGCCCGGCGGACCTTACCCGAACATGTTCAATGTTGGAAACATAAATAATTTTGTCATAAAAGGTCTTATGCCGGGTCAGGAAGATTATTTTGTTGTCAAAGCTCATGACTCCTCTGGCCAAGAGATTGGGTCTTCGAGCGAATTTAATTGGGTTCCCCCAACGGTTTTGGATGTCACAGCAGACCCTCCTAATGGTCAAGTATCAATCAATTTTTTATGGAACCAACCCGTAACAAATACGGATCTGACGTTGGAGGTCGCGAACGATATCAACGGGCCTTGGACTACTCAAACAAATTATTCATTATCTCAAAATGGTAATACGTACACTATATCAATGCCGGCTTCCCAAGGGAACATGTTCGTCAGGCTCGCAAAACAAAAGCCCCAATTTGCAGCCAGCGGGCTTGCTGTGTCCCCGGCATCATCTTCAACGCTGAACATCACCTCGATAACCTCTTCCCCTGGAAAAAAGAATTCGCAACAAACGGCCAATAATCAACTGATTGCTTCCACCAACGGTGTTTCTTTGAATACCTATTCTCAATTCGCATGGGATCCAAGCACAAGTTCCAATATCGCGGGTTATAATTTGTATGTCTCATCAGACACTAATATTACCACAGCGGGGACCAGTATTCTCAGCACGGCGACCAAATTCAATGTCGGCAATGTCACTAATGCTACTATTGGTGACCTCAAGCCTGGCCAGCCCATTTATGTCCAAGCCACAGCCTATGATGCCAATGGTAATGAGAGCGTGGCTTCAAATTGGGTAGGATGGGTCCCCCAACCGGCTTTGAACACCGTTTATCCGTCTGTGTTGACTGGTCAAATTTTGTCCACCTTTGCCTGGGCCAAATCGCTGACAATAGCGGATGTGACGGTACGAGTCGCGGCCCCGGGGGCCCCATCTACCTGGTATAATCTGTCAGGGAATTATTCATTTATTTCTAATGGGGACGGGACCTACACTGTTTACTTACCGGCTGGCGACTTTCCTGCCGGTGTATTAGTCAGCGTCATAGTCAAAAGTCCTGCGCCGAATTTAGGCACAGTATATCCGTCTGATTATTTAAGTGGCCAAGTATTGTATAACTTTTTAGGATATAACTCATTAAGCAGAGGGGATTTTACGGTGGATGTTGCGGCCCCAAGCGCTCCATCTACGTGGTTTGCCTTGTCAGGGAACTATGCCGTTAAACCGAACGGTTATTTTACCAATACTAATAACAATACGATGACAATTTCATTACCAGCCAGTGATTTTCCCACTAATGTATTGGTCAAGGTTCCGGACTTAAAGTACACTTCTATAAACGCCAGTAATGGGGTCCCTTCGACCGTTAGTTATCCTTCAGATCCGACAGGTCAGGTGGTGACCAGTTTTTCATGGGCCAGTCAGACAAAGCTGGTGAGCACAAATATAATATTCCAAGTTGCGGCCCCCTCTAATACAAATATTTGGTATACCTTATCGGGGAATTATTTTTTTAGTTCGAACGGTAGCAATACGAATACGTGTAGTGTTTCAATCCCAGCTTCCGGTTTTCCTTCCGGTGTGTTGACCAGGGTCATAATAAAAGGGAGTTTGCCTCAGACATTTACGGCCAATCCGGCGATGTTAACACGGACTCCAACGTCCACTTCGTCCATTACGAACGCGCCGGCGACCACCCACGACCAGATGATGAGATCGGACTCAAGAAAAGGCGGTATTGACCTTTCTCAATCGGCCCTCGATATGCAAATCAAACGCGATGGCAAAGGAGTCCTATTGCCAACCAGCCAGCAGGACCTTGAGAATGTCCGTATTGACGGGCTTGTGCCTGTCATTCTTGACATTAAACCCGTGCAAGGCATGACTTTGTTTACCTAGGATTTATTAATAAAAATAGAGAAAGTAATTCAGCCCGCCATAACCCTAAAACCTATTTATATAAAAGTATAATAATTACTCCATTTTTTGTTATAATTAATAGAATTTTTTTTGAAATGTGTTTGTACTTCATGGGCCACTTTGATATAGATTGAAATGATTATGTAACCATGGTCGAAGGCTTTCCTTCGCAAGGAGATGAAAATGGACAGTCAAAAACAAGATGATGAATTTGATCTGCGTAATTATGTGCGTGTGATTATCAAAAGGAGAAAGTTGATTTTAAGGACGTTCCTTGGTTTTATTCTTTGCGCCGTTATTGTCAGTTTTCTTATGCCCAAGACCTATAAAGCGACAGCTTTAATATTGGTGGCCCCTTCCAAGATCCAGACCTCTTTGGACGCTTCCAACCTTTCTTTGGATCGGTCAGGGAAGACAAAAGACACCTTGTCCCTTCAAACCCATGAGATGTTAATAAAGTCCGATGTGGTGGCACAGAGAGTGATTGACAAGATGCATTTGACCTACCGTAACGGCAGGCCATTTTCTGCTTATGACTTGCTCAAAGAAATTTCCGTCACACAAAAAGATATGACCAGTGTCATTGAATTGTCTGTTAAGGACAGTGACCCTGTATTGGCCATGAATTTGGCCAACGTATGGGCGCGGGAATATACCCAATATAGCCAAGAACTCATTTCCGGGGAAATCAAGGGGGTGAGTGATTTTGTTGTGGACCAATTTGCCATTGCCCGCAAGAACCTTGAAAATGTGGAAGCAAAATTGTCGGCCTTTCGTGATGAATATAAGACAGACCTGATGCTGGCTGAGTTGAATATGAAGAAAAGCAAGCTCAACACTTATAAGACCGGTCTTTTGGACGCGCAGGTCAATGTCAAAATACAGGAGGAACTGTTAAAAGAATTAAAAAGCCAAATCGCGGCCCAGAACCAATTTATCGTGACATCAAAAGCCATTACGGACGATGCCCTATGGCAGCAAACCGTACAAAAGGATCGTCCGGAAGATATTTATAAAAAGAAGTTGCAAAGTGAATCAGTCAACCCTATTTATCAGGGCCTTGAAAAGAAGATCGTCGATACGGAGACGGCCCTGGGTATGAATCGTTTTAAAGTCGGTTATCTGCAGGAGGAGATTGATTTTATGCAGAAAGACATCGATGGATTGGAGAAGATCTTCAATCAAAAGCAACTTGAGTACGACCAGTTAGTACGTGAATTGGCCATCTATAAACGGACTTATGATAATTTGTCTCTCAAGATTGAAGAAGCACGCATTGCGAAAGCGGCACAACTGGGAGAGGTCAGGTTGGTCTCCCCGGCAGAGCAGCCACAGCATCCTGAGAGCCCCAAAAAATTAAAGAACATAATGGTGGCAGGGATTATTGGTTTGATGGTGGGGTTATTTGTAGTGTTTTTTAGGGAGTGGTTTTCTAGGAACCCGGCATGAGAGATTTTTATTATTTAGATAATTGGGTTTTGACTGGATAGTTTTTTTAGAAAGCGGCTAATGGCATCTATAGGAATAATTGATAATTTCATTGTACAATCCAGTTTGCTTAAACGATTGATTGGTGGGGTATTTTGGAGCTTGGTCAATGCTGTATCCAGTCAAGGGCTGACGTTTGTCCTGAATATTGTCATTGCGAATTTATTGGGCCAGAGTACATTTGGGAAGTTCGGAATAGTTCAGAGTACATTTTTGACTTTCGTGGGCGTTGCCCAACTTGCTACAGGATATGCTGCCAATAAATACGTTGCCGAATTCAGACATTCGGATACAGCAAAGGCGTCGCGGATTATTGTATTATTTTCTTTTATTTCGACTATCGCAGGATGTCTGGCGGGACTGATTTTATTATTAAGCGCTCCATTAATTAGCGCTTTTTTGCGGGATCCTTCCTTGACACAGAGTTTTATTATTATTTCTTTCGCGGTTTTCTTTGGAGTTCTTAATGGCTTTCAAATGGGAGTTCTCTCTGGTTTGGAAAGTTATTTCCAAATTGCCCGGACATGTATTATTACGGGACTATTAAATTTGGCAGGATGCGCCTTGGGAGCATGGTTATTTGGCTTGCGGGGACTCATAATAGCTATAGCTATAAATACCTTTTTGCAATGGATTATATTCCGGAGAATTCTAAAACATGAAACTAATCGACACGGTATATTGGTGTCGGCCGATGGTATATGGCAGGAAAGGGCCATCCTTATCAAGTTTCTTTTACCGGCAGCTTTAAGCGGTTGCTTGTCGATGCCGGTACTATGGGTCGCCAGTCTTATGTTGGCACGTTCTCAAGATGGCTTTAATCAAATGGCGCTTTATGGTGCGGCAAATACTGTCAGGACACTTATTATTTATTTGCCGTTAGTTTTGAATAAGGTCATGCTTTCTTTACTCAATAACCAAAAGGGATTAAACGATGGACGGCGTTATCAGAAAATATTCTGGTTTAATGTGGTTATTACCACGGCAGGGGTCCTTGTAAGTGCTGTTATCATTAACGTTTTTGGACAGGCCATCCTTGGTCTTTTTGGCAAAGCTTTTAAAGCGGGAGATTCAATTTTATCACTTGTGCTTTGGGCTTCGGTCTTTGAGGCAATCTCTTTATCTTTTTATCAGGTTTTTTACGCGCAGGAAAGGATGTGGTTTTCGTTATGGGCGTTGATAGTTCCGCGCGATGGAGCGTTGTTGTTAATGGCTTATTTATTGATTCCATCGTATGGCGCAATGGGTCTGGCCTGGTCTTCAGTGATAGCCTGGTTTCTGTTTTTGATTTTAAGTATATTTTTTTCCTATCGTATGATTTCTCTTGGTTTAAATAAGGATATAGGAAATCAGGTTTTAGATGTGATTTAGTTTGTTCTTTTTAGCGTTTATTAATTCCATGGGAGTTGATAATGAAATGGGGGATTTTTTATAGAAACAAAGAAATGTATGGAATGGCTAAGAAAATACAACGGTTGATTTTTATGTTCCAAAGACCTCGAAAATTGTTATTTACTTTATATTATGCCGTTCGATTAAAATATTGTGGAAGAGAAGTGGATTTCGAACCCACCATGGTTATAAGGAATCCAGGTAACGTATCTATAGGATACAAGTGTTCTTTCTCAAATTTTGTGATTTTGGATGCCCATGCCCCTATAACCATTGGCGATCATTGTATGTTTGCCAATGGAGTCACGGTGGCCACCGCTACACACGATTATTTAAGAAAACCGATGAATAGCGTATGTTTACTCAAACCAGTGGTCATAGGAAATGATGTTTGGTTTGGGATAGGAGCAACGGTCTTAGCAGGTGTTACGATAGGAGATGGTGCTGTTATAGGGGCCCATGCGCTGGTGACCAAGGATATACCATGTGGGGCGATTGTTGTGGGCACTCCAGCCAAAATATTAAAATATCGTCCAGATTTCAGTAAATAGGAACGGTTCATTCTATGGAAAACATCCGTCACACACCTCCAAAACCGACAGTCATGCCCCTTGACCGTTGGCAGTGGAAAAAAGAATTAAATTTGTCCAATTTTGTTAACGCGGCTTGTCAGTATAAGGATCTTCAATCCTGCAGTGATTCCATACGTTCTATCTTAATCATAGGGCCCGGCCAGGGACTGGATTGTGCCGTCTTTAAATGGCGGGGTTTTCAGGTGACCACCTTTGATATTGACAAAACTTTTGAGCCGGACCACCTGGGCAGCGTCCATGATTTAAGCAGGTTCAAAGACAAACAGTTTGATATGGTGATTGCTTCCCATGTATTAGAACATTTGGCCGTGTCCTATTTGGACCAGTCTTTAAAGG
>JAJXTI010000005.1 GCA_021783915.1 bacterium | reverse complement strand
TCTGATGGAAATTCCAATGCCCTTTTTGTCAACAATAGTAAAACATGCAATGGCACAGAAACCTATACCTTCAGAAATAACATTGATGTAAGTAGTGGAAAAAATTTATATATCAATCAGTTAAGCGGTGCTTGCCTGACTGCGCCTTTAAACACGGATTATTCCATTATTTATAATGTGTCTGGAAACACATGCCCAAGAGGAGCACACAATAAATGCGCCACAAATCCCCAATGGGTCGCCCCTATCAGCCAGAGTGCTGACAGCAACCTACCTAATGTGGCACTGCAATCAAAATCTCCGGCCATTGGGGCCGGCCTGGTCCTTTCAGGGGTCTCCAGTCTGGACTATTATGGCATTGATCGCGGCAAATCGCTTTGGAGCATCGGGGCCATCAACCATGCTCCCGGCGTAACGTCACCAACAACGACAGCCGCTGTTACGACAGGCTCAACAACCTCAACTTCAACAATATCAGGTTCAACGTCAAGCTCGACAACATCTACAACAATTACCGCTAAACCGATGTGGATGCGGTTTTTTACTAGGCATTGATCTTGGTATCAAAAGAATTTATGTTAAAAGGGGGTAGGAAACATCCTACCCCCCTTTCATTAAGATTTATGCCTCGGTTAACCGTAAACGTCCCAAAGGGCGTGATTTTTATGACATTGTATTCCTGTTTTCATTAGCAAGACCTAACTACGGCTACCTACAGTTAAAATTTGGGTGTAAAAACGCCCAAATGCTGCGAATAAAAATTTTGGACAAAATCAAAGAAATGAACTTTAAAGATCTCAATGAGTGTGATCTTTTTAACGGGGTGGGGACAAATCCCCGCCCTTTTTTTGTTCAAATGTTCATAATCTCTGCTATACTTTTTGGCGAATGGTTTTAAAATCACCCAAAGCGTTCACCCTTGTTGAAGTGCTTGTTTGCGCTTATATCCTCTTGATCGGGATATGCGGCATCCTTTTATTGTATGTGAATTTAATGCAGGCGACCCAATCGTCCTGGGAGACCACCGTCGCCGTTTCGCACGCGGAAAATGTCCTTGAAGAAATGCAAAACACGCAGACCCTTCCTGATATTATCGCGACCGATTGGGACAAATGGGCCAAGGACAAGGGCCTTAAGACCCTGCCCCGGGAAAAAGTCCTTGTTGTTTACGCCAACCAGATGGTGGACCCGTTGGACATCAAGGTCCAGGTGCAGTGGCAAAGCAGGGCCGGCGCAAACAGTATCACTTTGGAGACGGGGTTGACAAAATGAAGAAAACACGGCCAAAAGCGTTTACCCTGGTGGAGGTGTTGGTCACTTTGGCGGTTTTTACGGTCATTTTGGAGGCCGTTTACACGGCCTTGGTTGTGGCCCAACGCTCGTGGGATGTTAATTGGAAGAGCATCGAACCAAAACAGCAATTGCGCCGGGCCCTGGTGTCCATGGTCACTGAATTGCGTGAGGCCGACGGTCTTTTTATCGTCAAAGACGGCCACGGCACCCGGTTGACCTTTCAACGGCCTGATTACGGTGAGGTCCAATATTCATGGACTGACACCGGCAAGGACGCGGGGAAGATCATCAGGACCAATGACTCAAACCGCAGGGCCCTGGCAGGCGGCATCACGGGGCTTTCTTTCACGGAGCCCATCAACAATGAAATCATCATTAAAGTCAGCGCCGGAGCAAATAAAGATTACAGTTTGGAGGAAAAGGTGGCGTTAAGGTCCAGGACCGGGTTGTTCGCCCAAAGTGCCGATGAAAAAATTAAATAAAAAAGGCTCTCTTCTTCTTGTTTCCACGATAATTTTGTATATCATTATCTTGTTGTCCACCGGCTTCGCTTTGGTGTGCTCCAGCGAGATCAATGACACCCGCAGGTATTACCATTCAACGGCCGCGTTTTGGCTGGCGGAGGCGGGGGCCAACATGTATATGAAAGACCCTACCATGCTCGATAACACGCCCTCCAGGCAAATCACTTACGGCAACGGGACAATTTATTTAAGCAAAGATGATTCAAGGCCCGCTTTTCGCTCCATCTATTCAACCGGCACTTACGGGGGCACCCAAAGGAAAATCCGGATCACTTATCTGGCCGGCGTCCCGGAAGTTTACAAGAACGTCCTTTCCACCAGCGGCAATGTTTCCATCAACGGGGACAGGACAACGGCGGTCTTCAACGGGCAGGCGCTCGTAAGCGGTGAAGTCAACGGATCTTCCGAAAACGCCGATGTTTTTTTTGAAAACATAGCGAAAAGCCCGGACAATAGTTTTACGTCGTTGAATTTCAATAATTCGCAAAATTTTGACGACAGGTCGCTGGAAAATTTCACCAACAACATGGGCCAGATGGTTTCCGGTTACCCGCCGGACCAGGTGCTCCATGTCCAGGACAACAACTACACATTGTCTGCGGACTCTGTCGATGGCAAACAAATAGTTTATGTCGATGGGAACGTGACCATCAATTCCAACTTGCTGGTCAAGTCGGGGCAAAACGTGACCATCATTGCCAGCGGCACGGTGACCTTCAACCAATCCGGGGACCAGGCCCCCAATTCGCAGTTAAACATCATCGCGTGGGGCGGGTACAATGAAACTGTCAGCGCGCCCAGTACCTACCGGGGGTTGATTTATACCCACGGGGTGGCCACATTCGACAATATAAAATACCCTTCGGTGACCAACGGCGGCGTCATCGCCGACGGCGGTGTTGTGCTGGGAGAGATATGGTCGACAAAAATATTCAATTACGCGGACATGACCACCAATGACCTTTATCCCCCCGGTTTTGAACAATTGACCGGGGCCAGTACATCAACTGTGGCCGTTAAACCCATCGCGTGGAAGGAGATAGGCCGTTGAAAGTCCTCATGTACCACGGGATTGTTTCCGCCTTGTCCGTTTCACCTGAAAGACGGGAAGAAGGGGCCGACATTTACGACGTCAAGGCCGGGGACTTTTGCGCGCAAATGGAACTATTGAAAAGGCAAAATGACCGGGCGATCATCACATTCGATGATGGGGAAATGAACAACTATGAAATCGCCCTGCCCATTTTAAAAGAACTCCAATTAACGGCCATTTTCTTTATTATTGTCAAAAGGGTGGGGGCCCAAGGGTACCTGGGATGGGAAGAAATCAGAAAGCTCATCCAGGCAGGGATGAAGGTGGGCTCCCACGGCCTGACCCATGAAATCTTGACCGGGTTGACCGATGATCAAATCAAGCAGGAGTTAAAGGCCTCTAAAATGACCCTCGAGGCCAATTTAGGCGTTCCCATCAATGACCTGTCCGTCCCCAGGGGGTTTTGTAACGATAAAATCATTCAAATGGCCTATGCGCAAGGGTACAAGAATGTTTTTATTTCTGAAAGGCCTTACCACATCAAGTCCCCTTGCATAGCGCGCGTGGCCGTCAAAGGCAATTGGTCTTTAAGGCGTTTTCAACAAGCATTGATGGGGGAAACCCCCCTTAATGAAATCGTCGGTAATTTTTTTAAGAAATCGGCCAAAACAATCCTGGGGGGGGACGGGTATAATTACATGCGAAAGGTCCTGATTAAAATATTGCGATGAAAATTATTTTTTGGGTCTTTTTATTTTTGATTGTTTATTGTTACCTGGGCTATCCTTTGTTGATTGCCCTTGTGTCCAAGCTCTTTTCCAGGCCTGTGCGTAAAGGGGACTTCGTCCCCATGGTGTCCGTCGTCATTTCCGCGTACAACGAAGAGGACGTCATCGCCCGTAAAATCGACAATTTGCTTTCCCTGGACTACCCGCCGCAAAAAATGGAAATCCTGGTTGGTTCAGACGGCTCCACGGACAGGACGAATGAAATTATCCAAAACTATAAAGATACGCGCGTATGTTTGCTGGCCCATGGCCAAAGGCGGGGAAAAATGCTGACCGTCAATGAGCTGGTGGCGCGCTCCCGGGGGGAAATCATCCTTTTTAACGACGCGCGCCAGGTCCTGGAAAAAGATGCGCTTAAAGAATTGGTCCGCAATTTCGCCGACCCTCGCGTCGGGTGCGCCAGCGGGGAACTCATTTTTTCCCATGAACAAGGGGGCGGCACAGCCAAGGGGGTCAACGCGTATTGGGAATATGAAAAATTTATACGCGGCTGTGAAAGCCGGATCCATTCCATGCTGGGGGCCACGGGCGCCATTTATGCCATCCGTAAAGAGCTGTTCACACCGGGCCCTGCGGATGTCGTTTTGGACGATATGTTCACCCCTTTAAAAATCATTCAAAAAGGCCACAGGGCCGTTTTTGACGGTACGGCCCACGCACATGACCAGGCCGCGTGTTCAGCCAGGGAAGAGCACCGGCGCAAGGCCAGGACCCTTTACGGCAATTACCAGATATTTTTTCTTTTTCCCGGCCTGTTTAACCCCTTAAGGAGCCCTGTGGCCATCCAGCTTTTTTCCCATAAACTCCTTAGGGTCATCGTTCCTTTTTTGATGATACTTTTGATACCAATCAATTTTTTTGTCCTTGATGAGGGCCGCGCCTATCCGGTCTTTTTTAGTGCGCAATTGTGTTTTTACGCGGCAGCCGTTGCAGGGGCCTTGTCAAGGGACCAAAAGTGTGGTATCTTTACAGCCATTGCGAAGATTTGCTATTGTCCATACGTGTTTTGTCTTCTCAATTTTTCGGCATTGACAGGGTTTTACCGTTTTATTAACGCCAAACAGGAAATTACATGGCAAAAAGCCAGGCAGCAGGACCCATAAAAAAATCCCACCAAGTGGCCATTGCCGGTGCATTCATTCTGCTCATCTATCTGCCTACTTTTATATGGATGTGGGAGCGTTGGTTCGCCCGTGACTCCTATTACAGCCACGGTATCCTGGTCCCCTTTGTCACGCTGTATTTGATCTGGCTGAAAAAAGATGTTTTAAAAGCGATCAAGCCGCAACCTTCAAAATGGGGGATGAGGCTGTTTTTTTTAGGCATTGGGGTCCACCTCTTGAGCGCTTTTTTCAGGGTATATTTTACCTCCGGGTTTTCCCTTATTATTGTCCTGTTCGGACTGGCCTTGTATTTTTATGGGACAAAAACGCTCAAAGAGATCCTGTTTCCGTTGTCCTTTTTGGCCTTTATGGTGCCCCTGCCCCTGGTACTCGTGGCCAACATCAGTTTTAAATTGAAAATGTTCGCCGCCCATATGGCCGTGGTCCTGTTGAACAATATGCGGATCGTGTGCATCCAGGACGGCAGCGCGATCATCATGCGCCACGCCTATGTGGTGGTGGATGATGTCTGCAGCGGGCTGCGTTCGTTGATTGCCTTGATGGCCTTAGGGAGCCTTTTCGCCTACTGGATGAAGTCCTCAAGGGCCAATAAAATCATTTTGTTCCTGTTTTCTGTCCCGATTGCGGTCATGGCCAATGTCGTGCGGATCATTTTTCTGGCTGCTGTCAATGAAATTTGGGGGTCCCATTACGCCTCGGGGCCCCTGCACGAGCTTTCCGGGTTTATCGTTTTCGCCTGCGCGTTCCTGTTGCTTTATACCGTTGGAAAGACCCTTGAATAAAATGAACCTTCCCAGACCTTTTCTCATCATTTGTCTTACGCTGGCCTTGACCATGATTGTTTCCTGGTCGTTGTACTACCGCCAGGTCAAAGAGGAAGATTCCGTGGACATCACCAAATTCCCCAAAACGATAGGGACATGGTCATCGGTGGACATGCACATTACCAAGGACGAATTCGCGATCCTGGAGACCAACAACGCTTTCGCCCGTAAATACACGAACGCCATTGACAAAAGCGTTGTTTATTTATACATTGTCTACTCCCAGGACAACCGCAAGGTGGCGCACCCGCCGGAAGTTTGTTACACGGGAAGCGGCATATCGGTCCAGGAAAGGCCGCGTGTCAAAATCAAGGTAAACTACAAGAACATGTTGATTACGAGCAATTGTTTGCGGTTAAACAAAGGGGATTTCAACCAAGTAGTCTATTATTGGTTCAAGGTGGGGGACAGGTTTACCCCCAGTTACTGGAAACAGCAAATATTGATCGCGTTTAACACACTGCTTGGCAAAAAAACAAGCAGCGCTTTAGTCCGTATTTCTACTGATATAACTACGGGAAACACTGAGAAAGCCTCCCAAAGAATAAAAACATTTACCGATCTCATTACGCGGGAATTGTTTACATACTTACCATAAAAAATTTTTTCAAACGGGCTTGACAAACAAGATATTTATGCTATACTACCTCCCTGTTGTACTTTTTAGCGAAGCAGAATTTGCCAAAGCGGGCACAAAATCTTAGATTGTTCTTTGTACTTTATATAATAGAGGCACTAAATTTTACTGTTTTAAGGTTGGTTGTTACGGGTTTATCATATAATTATATTTATCTTCCGCAAACCTGGCCTTATCCCATTAGTAAAATCAGTCGACAATAGAAACAAGTTTGACAGCACAGACTCCAAACTCAAAAAAACATATGCGTTTTTCAAAAAGAAAATTATTTGTCCTGTTTTTCGCCTGCCCATTGTGCGTATTTTTTCTTTCCAGGGCCTGGTCATCGTCGGAATTTATTAAACCTGACGACAGTGACCGCCAAATTTCCCAGAGTTTTCTTTTTTCCGGGGCGCATCCGGTCAAATCCAGCATCCCTGAACCGACCAGCCTGGCTTTGTTCGGCAGCGGACTGGTAAGCATGCTTTTGAGCTTTTTCCGCAGGACTTACGCCTTGGCCAAACGCGCCATTGATGTTTTTTGCGCGGCCCTGGGCCTGGTCGCGCTTTCACCGCTGATGCTTCTGGCGGTCATCTTAATTAAGGCGACCTCCAAAGGTCCGGTTTTTTATTCCCAGGTCAGGGTCGGGAAAAACGGCAAGCATTTTCTTATTTACAAATTCCGCACCATGAAGGTCGACGCGGAAAAAGAGACCGGCCCTGTGTGGGCGGCCAAGAATGACAACCGGCTTATCCCTGCCGGGAAATTCATGCGCAAGGCCCATATCGATGAAATCCCGCAATTTATCAATGTGATCAAAGGGGACATGAGCGTCATAGGCCCGCGCCCGGAACGCCCGGTGTTCGTGGAGCAATTCAAGCGGCAAATCACTGATTATCCCAAACGCCTGGACATCAAACCCGGTATCACCGGACTGGCCCAGGTGTGCCACCGTTATGATGAAAACATCAATGATGTCCGTATAAAAATCAAATACGACCTTCTTTACATTAAAAAAATGTGTTTTTGGACAGACCTGACGATTTTAGGAAGGACTGTCCTTGTTGTTTTTACAGGAGCAGGAGCTAAATAATTTAATATATTACTAAACCAAATGTGGATTAATTAAACAAGGGGGAGACGAATGAAAAAAATACTATTAACCATTTTCGCAGTAATGCTGCTAGCAGCTATGAATACTGCAGCTTGGGCCAACGGACCCTACACGGCTTCATTGCCTAGAGTGGGAGGTATCCCTACTCCGCACCAAACGGGGACACCTTCAAATCATGTGCCTGATGTTTATAATGCCATTAATTTATTATTGGGCTCGTCCTATGGCAGTAATGCCGCTGTTGACCCTCTTGAATATACGGGGCCGACAAGTGTTTGGGAAAATGTCGGTGCTTCTGATCATGGCGGGGCCGCTTTGGTCGGGTTAAGCGCGGCAAACGCCAATACACTGGAAGTGTATAATACCGCTACCCCTGCTACAAAGGTCGATATCTTTGGCGGTTCTTTTTCCGGTTTTGGTTTTGTCGGTGACGGCACATCAACCCATCCATTTCCCGGGGCCGCGGTGCCTTTTGCGACAGGGACTTCATTTGGTTGGAGCCTTAATAGCGTTGGTCATACTTCCAATGTATGGGATTCCAATCCTGCCAGTAACTGGGACCACATTGATCACTTGCTGGTCTATCATTTAACTCCCTTAGCGGGGAAGACCGTTTGGATTCAAGACACACAAACACTCAAACTTAAACAATATACTTATCAGGATCCTTATTTACTGGCCTGGGAAGACCAGCAGTTAAACCATAATGGCGTCTACAGCGACCAGGATTATAACGACATGATGTATGTGGTCGACCGTGTTGTTCCTGTCCCTGAACCGATGACCTTGGCTTTATTTACCTTAGGGTTGATGGGGATCGCGGCATTTGGCCTTCGCCGTAAAATGGTCTTGGCGTAATTGTCAATATAGAAGAAAATGAATAAAACATTTTCAATGTTAACAGCATTATTTTTATTTGGAATTCCCGCGGCCTGGGCAGATGGATCGTATGCGTCCCCCTTGGCCGCGGATTCTTTTGACCCCAGCCACAACGGCAAGAAATCCGATGAAGATTACAATGATTATATGTTTCTCATAGATGGTGCTAAACCCGGAAAGGCGGGATCAGCGGTGGCCCCTGTCCCGGAGCCAGTGACAATAAGTTTGTTTGGTATCGGTTTACTGGGCATGGGAGTTTTGACCTTGCGACGTAAGCTATGCCTAAATTAAGCCCGCCATTCACGCTTTTACGCTCCTCTTTTAATATTTTCAAAGCCAATAAGCAGCTTTTTTATCCCTTTATTCTCCTTGTCTTTATAAATCTTTTGGCCCTTGAAATCCTTTATTTTTCACCGCAATATCCATTGTCCGTTTTTTTTGCCCCTATCGTCAGCCACATTTGGGGGGAAGTGTATGCGCATTACCCCATGGATTTGTTGCTCCTTCCGAAAACATTTTATTACGCGCAATTATGCATTTATTTGTTTATAGGGAGCTTTTTGCTTGGCGTTACCGCACACATGGTTGCCGGGATTAATAATGAAGAGACCGTTAATTTAAAAAAATCACTGCGGAAATGTTCATCAAGCTACATCCATATTGTTTTATCTGCCATATTGTCTCTTGCTTTGTTTCAAGGGTTGAATTCCGCCTACGGCCTGGTTTTTCAACGTGCCCTTAAGATACATTCCACCAGCGGTATTTACTTTTGGATAAAGAAATTAGTCGTTTTAGGGGTACCGTATATGCAACTTATATTTAGCGTGTTCATCACGGCCTTGCTCATTTATATGGCCCCTATCATAGTCCTGGAACAAAAAAAAATATTTAAGGCGTTGTTTGGTAATTTTAAGTTCCTGTTCGCTTCTTTTTGGTTGACCTTGGTTTTGGTGCTTGTCCCGAATTTGCTTTACGTCCCGGTCTTGTTGCTGCGCGACAACATGGTCTTTTTGGGGTCCTTGACCGTGCCGGGCATCCAGGTGTGGGTCATTGCCTTGAGCATCCTGGTGAGCACGGCCATTAATATTTTTATCATCACGGCGGTGACGATCAATTATCTATTCATTAAAGAAAACCCATGAAAAAAACAATTACCATTCTTTTAAGCGTTCTTGCCGCCATTTTCCTGGTGCTGTCGGCCATTAATTGGAGAGGGAGCTACGATGCTGAACGCGAATTATGGGGGTTAAACCGTGACCTTGTGAAGATGTCCTACCAGCAGGAATCCACCCCTGAGTACGCAGTTGAGAAACTGGCGGACAGATACCGCGCTTTTATCAAAACTTACCCGAAATCTCCATTCACCATGCGTGCGCAATTTACGATGGGGAACCTTTATTTGTTTAAAAAGAATTACACCAAGGCCAGGGCAGAATTCTTAAAAGCGCTTTCCGTTTATCCGAAAGATAAAGAACTGATGGCTGAAACGGAAGCGGCAGTGGGAAAAACCTATGAATATGAAAACAACTGGCCCAAGGCCGTTGCCATATACAAACAACTTAGCCATGATTATCCTTTAACAGCGACAGGCTTCGGGGCCCCGGAATATATCGCCAGATATTACAAGGCCAACGGACTGAAAAATGAAGCCAATAATGCCTATGAAAAGGCGGTTTTGTTCTATAAAAACATGGCGGCCAAAAATCCAAAATCAAGGATTGAATACAGCGCGCTTAAAATGATGGCTGTTTGCAGGTTGTCCCAGGAGCGCTGGAATGATGCTGTCCAAGACATGTACCTATTGATGATGAAATATCCATCAGGGTTGATCCTGGAGGAAACCTTAAAGGGTATTAACGAGATTTGCATCACAAAATTACATAATTACGATGAAGCGATAGGGTATTATAGGCAATTTATAAATAAATACCCCAAACATCCGGCGATTCCGGTCATTAAAAAATTAATCTCGGGCTTGCAGCTGCTTAAAGGTAAGGGCATCATCATTACAACAAACCCGAAAACACTGACAAATTAATCTTTACATAACTTCTTATAATATATGTTATGTTAACTTTTTGTATATAAATCAGGTATGGAAACAGTTTTTCAAGACTTTCAACTCACCTTTCACGACTTACATATCCCGGCTAAAATTATTGAGATATTAGACCGTTTAGGACTAAGCCACCCTTCCTTTATTCAAGCTAAAACCATACCTCCTGGCATTGAAGGCCAGGATTTGGTAGGTATTGCCCAAACAGGCACAGGCAAGACCCTGGCCTATGGTGTCCCTATGCTGGCCCGCCTGATGCATACGCAAGGCCGTGGCCTGGTTTTGGCCCCTACGCGTGAATTGGCCGTCCAAATCCATGATACTTTCAAGAAAATTGGCGGACCGTTAGGTATTTATTCAGCCTGTTTAATCGGGGGTGAAGATATCAGAAAGCAAATCAAAGAATTACGCTCCGATATCCGTGTCATTATAGCAACACCTGGGCGCATGCTGGATCATTTGCGTCAGCAAACCACCCGTTTAGATGATGCTATTATCATCGTTTTGGATGAAGCTGACCGTATGCTGGACATGGGTTTCATACCTCAGGTGGAAACAATATTCAAATATGTGGCCCAAAAACGCCAGACTTTATTGTTTTCAGCCACCATGCCTGAAGCCATTATCAAGATAGCCCATCAATACATGCACCATCCGACGCATATTGAAATAACACCTCCGGCAACCGCGGCCGAAAACATCGACCAAACTCTTTATATCGTCAGCCATGCCAATAAACTCCATTTATTAGAAAAGTTTCTCCATAAACATAAAGTCAGCACGCTCATTTTTTGCCGCACCAAGATGGGCGCCGCGCGTTTGGCCAGGAACCTAAAATTAAAGAATTTTAAAACAGCGGAAATCCATTCGGACAAGAACCAGGAAGACCGGCAAATGGCCTTGGAATCTTTTAAAAAGAACCATGTCCGTATTTTGGTCGCCACTGAAATCGCGGCCCGCGGGATTGACGTTAAAGATATCGGTTTGGTGGTCAATTACGATCTGCCGGATGACCCGGATAACTATGTGCACCGCATAGGCCGTACCGGACGCGCCGGACGTGCGGGCCTGGCCATCTCTTTCGCCTGTCCCGATCAATTGGACAATATTAAGGCCATTGAAAAAAGCATCCAAACAAAGATTGTCATCCAGGAACATCCGGACATGCCCAAGGAATATTTCACCCACCCCAAAAAGCTGGCCAAAGAAAAAAGCCGACACTTCCATAGGCGCCGACGTTAATGTGGGTATACCTGCAACTAGAGCTGAATATTTTTGAATTTAAAATGGTTTCTCGACAATGATCTCAGGCATCGGATAATGTTTTTTATTTAAACAGTAAATCTTTCCGCCTGTATGTTTCACTGTAGCCGCCAGGAGAGCGTCATTAATATCCGTTCCATGCGTGGGGTTCCATTTACGATACAAGATTCCACCGACATCTACTATGGTTTGGTCAACCGGTGCGGTTTTGAACTGAGATAAGAATAATAAGGTGTTTTTTTCTTCCTCCTTTCGCATAAAAAAAACGACTTCGGCCCGCTGGATAACTCCTGTCCAGAACTCGTATTCTTTCTTTTCCTGTAATTCCTTTAAAAAATGAAGAGCTTTAGAATTTCCACGCAAATGCCAAATCAAGATGTCGGAATCAATATAGGCTCTCATTATTGATGCCTTTCCATGGGTTTTTTAAAAGCCTTTTTGGCATGACTTACTGTTTGATCGATGGATTCACTTCTTTTCCATGTGCCGCTGGTTTGTGTAAATATGTTCATGTCCCCTGCCGATTCCACTCGTTGTGCATATAGCTGCACAGCCCCTTCGATCACCTTCTTTTTTGTAAGGTGAAGTCTTTGAGCTAGGAAGGAAATCTTATTTAGAACCGTTTCGTCAACTCTTGCAGATAATATTTTGTCCATATGTACCCTCATTTCTTACGTAAGAAGTGTAACGTATGAATATTGGATTGTCAAATATTAAGACAGCTTATTTATCTATCTGTGCTTTTATTAAATTCATGATTGCGCTATTAAGCGGGATCGCATTAATTTGACGGAAATTAACATTGGGCCAAGCAAATTACCATGACGACCCCTCCCCCAATAAGGTGGAGTTTATTTTTGGGGTTTTTGGGTTGCAATATAGTTGACAATGTCCTGGACTGTCTTTGCGGTATAAATGGCGTCATCCGAGATTTTAAAACCAAACGTCTCTTCTAAAGCAAAAGCAATTTCCACTGCGCCGAAAGAATCCAACCCTAAATCTTCCGCTAAACGGGAACTAATTGTGATGCTGCTTACATCGATGTTGAGTTGTTTGGCCAGGATTTCTTTGACTGTTTGTTCAATATTTACGTCAGCCATTTTCTACCCTTTCAATTTTGAAAAAATTAAACAAGCGTTGCAATTACCAAACCCGAAAGAATTCGACAATATATTATTTATTTTAGCATTTCTGCCTTGATTTGGCACGTAATCTAAATCACACGCAGGGTCTTTTTCTTTGTAATTAATGGTGGGCGGAATAAATTGGTTTTGGATGGCCAAAGCGCAAACGACCGCTTCAATACCCCCGGCCGCCCCAATGCTGTGGCCAATCATGGATTTTGTAGAAGAAACAGGTACCTTATAGGCCTGCTGGCCAAAAAGGGCCTTTATGGCCCTGGTTTCAGCCTGGTCATTGGCTGTGGTTGATGTGGCATGAGCATTGATATAATCTATATTTTCAATTGTTAGTTCAGCATCTTTAATGGCCCCTGCCATGACCCGCATGGCATCTTTGCCTTGGGCGTCCGGCATGACCATATGATGGGCCCCTGAATTGCCCGCATAACCCGTTAATTCCGCATAAATAGGTGCGTTTCTTTTAAGAGCATGCTCCAATTCTTCCAAAATTAACACCCCTCCCCCTTCTCCCAGGACAAAACCGTCCCTTAAACGGTCAAATGGACGGGAAGCTTCCTGGGGAGGGTCGTTTCTTTTGGAAATCACACGTAAAGCACAATAAGCTCCATAGGTAAATCTGGTCAATGGCGCCTCAACACCACCTGTTACGCATATATCCATGTCACCATACTGGATTTTACGGAAAGCTTCACCTATGGCTTGTGTACCTGAAGCGCAGGCCGTTGAAATGACCATATTGGGGCCAAGAAGACCATATTGAATGGCAATATGGCTGGAGACAGCATTAGGGGTGATTCTAGGCACGCACAAAGGGTTTAACCGGTGCGCTCCTTTGTCGAAGGCTACCATCATCTGTTCTTCATGGAACAAAATACCCCCCAGGCCAGAACCAATGACAACACCTATCCTGTCTTTATCTTCATCGGCCAAATGTAATTGGCTGTCTTCCAAAGCCATTTTAGCTGAGGCCAAGCCGAAATGAACATAGCGGTCGATTCTGTTAACTAACGGGGCGGCTATGTATTGACTTGGGTCAAAGTCTTTGGCATAACCGGCCACATGTGAGTCAAACCCTTCCGTGTCAAAATGAGAAATTATGTCTAGACCTGACTGACCATGGACATTGGCCTGCCAAAATTTGTCCTTACCGGTGCCATTGCAGGCCACGTACCCAAGTCCAGTCACTACTATACGACGTTTTTGCATTGTAATCTTTTATACCTAAATGCCATATTTTTCAAGGACTTATTTTTTTCTCTTGGAAAATCTTAAGGTATTTGTGGGATTTCAGCCCGTGATTTGGTCAGCCAACAATAAAACATCATGGCGGGCATTGACTTCAAGGATCCCGCTGTCAATCTTGAAAGATTTGATATCTTTCCCTTCTTTTTTAATTCGTACCTTGCCTATTTTAAGAGCGCATAACATAGGCATGTGATGAGAATAGACCTCAAAACCGCCCATAAGTCCAGGTGCAACGACGCTTTCGACCATCTCTTCAAAAGCTTTGCCGGATGGAGTTACAACAGATAATTGGAACATAATTATAGTGCCTTTGCCTTGGCCAATACTTCATCAATATTGCCAACCATGTAGAACGCCTGTTCTGGGACATTATCATGTTTGCCTTCCAGGATTTCTTTAAAAGAACGGATGGTCTCCTCCAAAGGTACATACTTGCCCGCAATGCCTATGAACTGTTCAGCCACATGAAATGGTTGAGACAGAAATTTTTGTATCTTTCGGGCCCGTTCCACGGTCAAACGGTCTTCTTCAGAAAGTTCATCCATGCCTAAAATGGCAATGATATCCTGAAGTTCCTTATATTTTTGCAAAATTTCTTGGACACCGCGGGCCACTTTATAGTGTTCTTCTCCGACTATTTCAGGAGTCAGAATAGTTGATGAAGAGCTCAAAGGATCCACCGCCGGGTAAATACCTAATTCGGCAATAGGGCGTGAAAGCTCTGTCGTGGCATCCAAATGCACGAAAGTTGTGGCTGGAGCAGGGTCGGTGTAGTCGTCCGCCGGGACATAAATGGCCTGAATGGAGGTGACGGAACCGTTTTTGGTAGATGTGATGCGTTCTTGGAGCTCTCCCATGTCCGTCCCCAAGGTCGGTTGGTAACCTACGGCTGAGGGGATGCGGCCCAACAAGGCGGACACCTCGGCGCCGGCCTGGGTAAAACGGAAAATGTTATCGATGAATAAAAGTACATCTTGGTGCATTTGGTCACGGAAGTATTCAGCAACGGTCAAGGCGGACAAGGCCACACGCGCACGCGCCCCTGGCGGCTCGTTCATTTGTCCATAAACTAAGGAGGTTTTATCAATGACCCCCGCTTCTTTCATTTCTTTGTAAAGAGCAGTGCCTTCGCGGGTCCTTTCCCCTACACCGGCAAAAACAGAATAACCGCCGTGCTCCTTGGCAATATTGTTGATGAGCTCTTGAATGAGGACCGTTTTACCGACCCCGGCACCGCCGAAAAGTCCGATTTTACCGCCTTTGCGATAAGGGGCCAACAGGTCAATGACCTTGATGCCGGTCACCAAAATGGAAGTGGACGTGTCCTGTTCTTCGATAGCAGGCGCCACACGGTGGATAGGCATAAACTTTTCAGCCTTAATGGGACCGCATTCATCGATAGGCTCACCCAGCAGGTTCATGACCCTTCCCAGTGTCCCTTCCCCCACAGGCATGTTGATTTCCCCACCTGTATTGGTAACAGCCTGGCCACGGATCAAACCATCGGTGCTGTCCAGGGCGATGGTACGGACAATGTTGTCCCCTAAATGCTGGGCGACTTCTAAAGTCAAATTATCTATTTTGTCATTGATGATTTTATTAGTGGTTTTAAGGGCCGTCGCAATGGGAGGCAACCCTTCGAAAGGGAAATAAACATCAACGATGGCCCCCAAAACCTGTGTCACTTTACCTTGTAATTTCATAAATTTCTCCAATTATTTTAATGTTTCCGCCCCTGAAATAATTTCAATAAGTTCTTTGGTGATCGAAGCCTGCCGGGCACGGTTACGTAAAAGCGTGTAGCGGTCAATCAATTCCGCCGTATTCTGGGACGCTTTGTCCATGGCTGACATGCGTGCCCCATGTTCACCAGCTGAGTTTTCCAAAAGCGTAAAGAACACCTTAAAGTTAATAAATTTAGGGATCAAAAAACTTATCAGTTCCCCCTGGTCCGGCTCATAGTGGTAATCGGCCTTTTGAGGCTTGGCCCCTTTTAATAAGGCCGCAGGATCCAAAGGTAAGAATTTTTCAATCATGGGCGTCTGCGACAACGGGCCGTTGAAATGGTTGTAAGCCAAATACACTTCATCATACTCACCTATTAAATAAAAATTGGACAAATCATCGGCGATCTTCTGTGCGTCCGGAAAATTCGGTTTCAAAGTGACCTCTTCATAATATTTCACGACATCCTGGGATTTACGAAAAGCCATGTACCCACGGCGGCCGCAAAAACCCATGGAAATATGGTGGTATTTATAATGGTTCTCTTTAAGCCAGTTCCGTAATTTACGGATCAAGTTATTGTTGAACCCTCCGCAAAGGCCTTTATCAGAAGTAAAAAGGATCACAAGAACCTTGCCAGGCAGTTTTTTGTGCCGGATTAATGGGTGGTTGCTCTGCCCACTGGCCAAGGACAGGCGTGAGATGAGCTCCTGCAACCTGAAAGCGTAGTCCAGGGAATTGGCCTGGGCTTTATAAGCGCGCTTGAACTTGCTGGCTGAGACCATTTTCATGGTCTTAGTCATTTTGCACGTGTTTTTTAATGATACGATTTTTTTATTATACTCTTTTATGCTTATCATGTTTGGAATGTGGACTTGACTTCTTCCAATAATTCTTTAAGGACGGCCTTGATTTCATCCGTCATGACTAAAGTCTTGTTAAACAGTTTGACAAAATCAGAATATTTGTTGTCTAATTGGACATGTAAGTACTCTTCAAACTCTTTGATTCTGTTTACCGGGATATCATCCAAATAACCGTTCACTCCGGCAAAAATAATGGCGACCTGTTTGACAACAGGCAGTGGCAATTGAATGCCTTGTTTGATGATCTCCATAAGCCTTCGGCCGCGTTCAAGTTGTTTTTTAGTGGCCGCGTCCAGGTCCGAGGCAAATTGTGAAAACGCCGCCAACTCACGGTATTGGGCCAGCTCCAGACGTAAAGACCCCGCCGTTTGTTTCATGGCCTTGACTTGGGCGTCACCACCAACGCGCGATACTGAAATACCCGGATTGATGGCCGGACGCTGGCCCGCGTTAAAAAGGTCGGCCTCCAGGAAAATTTGGCCGTCTGTGATCGAAATGACGTTGGTCGGGATATAAGCGGACACGTCCCCGGCCTGTGTTTCAATGATAGGCAAAGCCGTCAAACTGCCGGCCCCCCTCTTGTCGCTAAGCTTGGCTGCACGTTCCAGAAGGCGTGAATGCAAATAAAAAATGTCCCCCGGATAAGCTTCGCGGCCCGGTGGGCGGCGTAAAAGCAAGGACAATTGACGGTACGCCTGGGCCTGTTTGGTCAAATCATCATAAATAATCAGGGCATGACGTCCGCTATCACGGTAATGCTCGGCCATGGCCGTGGCCGAGTAAGCGGCCAGAAATTGCATGGGGGCCGGGTCAGAAGCGGTCGCCGCCACAATGGTTGTGTATTCCATGGCACCGTATTTGCGCAATTTTTCGTAGACACCGACGACCGTCGAACGCTTTTGACCGATGGCCACGTAAAAACAATAAACGCTTTGCCCTTTTTGGTTAATGATGGCGTCAATGGCCAGAGTGGTCTTGCCGGTTTTTCTATCCCCGATAATAAGTTCACGCTGTCCCCGGCCAATGGGTGTTAAAGCGTCGATAACTTTAATCCCCGTTTGCATGGGTTCATGGACGTTTTTACGTTCGATAATTCCTGGGGCTTTCAGTTCAATTTGACGCAGGTCTTTAGTTACCAGAGTGCCTTTACCATCGATAGCATTACCCAAGCCATCGACGATACGTCCCAAAAGAGCGTCCCCCGCGGGTACAGAGGCGATTTTGCCTGTTCGTTTGACTTCGTCACCTTCTTTAATGTCGCTGTCGATCCCGAAAATGGCCACGCCCACATTGTCCTGTTCCAAATTGAGCGCCATACCCTGGACACCGTTGCTAAACTCAACCAGCTCTCCCGACATGACATTATTGAGCCCATGGACACGGGCAATACCGTCCCCCACGTTAAGAACAGTACCGATTTCATACGTCTGGATTTTATTATCGAATGCGGCCAATTCTTTTTTTAGGATTGTTGTAATTTCATCAGGATTTAAGTGTTGTGTCATACCTAGCCTTTTTTATGCTGATACTTTTTGTCTGAATTGTTCCAGTCGACTTTTAACACTGCCGTCAAATAACATCCCTGCCACCAATAGGCGAAAACCACCTAAAAGTTCAGGTTTAATTTGGCAGTCTAAGAAAACTTCCTTCTGGAAGTTACGGTGTAACTTTTGTTGGATGCCCTGT
Organism: bacterium; assembly: GCA_021783915.1. Taxonomy (GTDB): domain Bacteria; phylum Omnitrophota; class Gorgyraeia; order Zapsychrales; family Fredricksoniimonadaceae; genus JACQCF01. The sequence continues at coordinate 14,408 of JAJXTI010000005.1, read as the reverse complement.
TTCTGGTCTTCCTGCAAAGAAAAAGATGTCTCTAAGGCGCCTTTCATCTGGTTGTTCTTTTCCAGGTAAAGTTCATCAAAACTTTCACAGATATGGCCTAAAATATTCAAACGGTTCTTTTCATTTAAAAACATAAAGAATTTTAAAAGAAGTTTCGGTACTTTACCGTCAAATGTCCGCTGTAGGATGGGAGCGCGTTCTTCCCTGGAAAATAAAGGATTTTGGATAAAGACCTTTAATTCATTCCTTTCTTTTAAAATGGCGCCTATTTCCTGGAAAGAGATATAAACAGGATATAAAGAATCTTCCTCCTCGGATAAGGCAAACAACGCCTTGGCGTAACGATGTGCGGTTTCGGTCTGGCTCATAATTGATCGATGGCTTCCTGGACCAAACGTCGGTTCTTTTCCTGGTCCATGTTCTCTTGAATGATTTTCCCGGCCAAAGAAATGGCTACTTCGGCGCTTTCCTGACGCAAGGTCTTTAAAAGCCTTTGCTTCTCGGCTATTATTTCTTCATGGGCGCTCTGCATGATTTGCTGCGCGTGCTGGCGGCTTTTGGCCTCTATGTCCGCGGCCAGATCCCTGGCTGTTTTACGGCCCTGGTCAATGATTTGGGTGGCCTGGGTCTTTGCTTCATTAAGGACCTTTTGCTTTTCTTCTTCAATTTGGGCCAATTGCGCCTTGGCTTTATCCGCGTTTTCCAAGGCCTCTCGAATGTCCTTTTCCCGGTTGCGCATGTTTGCCATAAGCGGCTTAAAGGCATATTTCTGCAAGATGAAAAGAAGGATAAAAAATGTCACCCAGGTCAATATGACCATCAGTGTTTCTGGTGTCAAAAGGTTGGCCCCAGGACCGGAGGTGCTATGTTCCATAGCTGTGTTTTCCATAGAGATTCCCTGTTAAATTTAGGATTGAAGGGCCATAAAACAAAATACTGCACACAATAAAGCGACCCCTTCCACTAAAGCCGCGCCGATAAACATGACTGTTTGGATTTTACCGGCCTGTTCGGGTTGGCGGGCCATGCCGTTCAAAGCAGCGGCCACGATTTGGCCGACCCCGATACCGGCACCGATCGAGCACAGGCCGAAACCAACACCGACAAAAATCCTTCCCAAATGGGCAATGTCTAAAGGTTGCATAATGTATTTCCTTTCGTTTTAAGTTGTTTTAATGTTCCGGATGATACATTTGGCCGATAAACACGGCCGACAAAAGCACAAAAATATATGCTTGTAAAAAAACCACCAAAATTTCCAAAAGAGATATGCCTACAGCCAGAGGTACGGCCAATACCCCCCATATCCCAAACAGGACAACCAGACCCAACAAAGATAAAATGACCATGTGACCGGCAAGCATGTTGGCAAAAAGACGGACCATCAAAGCGAATGTTTTAATAAAGACTCCCAAGATTTCAAGAGGGACGATAAGAACCAAGGCGAAAATAGGCACCCCTGAAGGTATGAATGCTTTAATAAAACCCCCAATCCCATTTTTACGGATGGTGTCCGCAGTCATTAAATAAAAAGTGACCATGGCCAGAGGGGCGGTGACGCTCATATCAGCGGTCGCTACCGCAAACAAAGGGATTTGTCCCAGAAGGTTAAGCCCTAAAATAAAGAAGAAAAAAGTGCATAGTAAGGGGGTCAACCTTTCCCCTTCCTCTTCCCCCAAAGAGGGAGTGGCGATTTCATCCCTGATAAATTGCACAAAGGCCTCTAATAAATTGGTCAACCCTGTAGGTACGCGTTCTTCTTTACGGTAAAACCCACAGAAAAGGACCAATAAAATTATCGCGCACAGGATGACCATAAGGCCATGGACGCTTAGATACGGAGGCAAATGGATTGGAGGGACAAAAGGTAAATGCCATTCATGAGAATCCATGACATGGTGCAAGATGTATTGATCTAATTTAAAAGTATGAAAAGATTCATTCATTGATAATATAAAAAATATATATTTATTATATTGCGGATATCATAGACGACAAAATTTGCTTGTGCAAGAAGAATTAACGGTTAATGATTATGCATGCTTTTCCAAATCTCATAAATCACATAGATAATACCCAGGACAATACCGGTAAAGGCCCAAAAATAGCCTGTATGGAATTTTTGATCCAAAAAAAGGCCGCCAAAAAACAAAAATACGATCCCAAAAGCCGCGTAATAGTTCATAATTTTATTTTAAACCAGGATTTTACTGTTACAAAATTCACCCTAGGGGCCCACTGATTTAATCCCTTATTAGATTTTAATTCAGGGATTAAATCAACCTGGGGGTAATCCCTTAATTTCGTATTGCATCTCCTAATGCGAAATTTGGGATAAATGGGCCAGACAAAAAACCAAGACCAATAAAGAAATGATTAATAGCATGCCTGATGGCATGAACGCCTGGGTCTTGATGGTCCTCAGAAGGAATGTTGATGTCAAAAAACCTGAAACACAGCTTAAAAAAATCCATGCGCCTGCGGGGTTAATCGTCATGAGCCATAGCCCTAAGAAAACTATAAGGCCGGAACCTGTCCCCATGGCCAAAGAGACCATACTGCCCTTCTTAAACCCAAAGTATCCTCCCACCAATAAAAAAACACCATAAGCTGCAAGAACAATTTTATCTAACATGGCTCCCCCTTTAAAATCTTGCCGTTCGTAAAGAACCCTCAATGCAATCTGCTAAAGATGAAATAAATCCCGGATGGCATTCAATGGCTTTGCTCATACGAAAATCTTCAATGCCATGCTTTTGGGCCAGATGGCGGTATTCAATGTCAATTTCACAGAGCGTTTCAATATGGTCTGTGATAAAAGAAATAGGTATGACAATAGTTTTTTTGGCCCCGCGCCCCCCCAAAGCCTTAATGGCCGCTTCCGTTGACGGTTTTAGCCACACCAATGGCCCAACCGCACTTTGATAACAAACACTCCAGTTGTGCTTACGTTTAAGGTTGGCCAAAATACTGCCGATGGACTGGGAGACCAAATATGAGTAAGCATCGCCTTCCTGCACAAAGTACAAAGGAGTGCCGTGGGCTGAAAAAAGCAAATAAAAATCATCCAATTCTTCGTTTGGTTTAAGGGCCTCTTTAATGCGGTCCACAAAAGCCTGGATGTAACCATCGTAAAGATGGTAAGAATAACTTTCCAAAAAAATGGCTTGAGGGTGCTTGGCCCGAGATGCCTGTTTAAGATAAAAAATGTTGGAAGCTGTGGTTGAAAATGAATAATGGGGATAAAGGCTCAAAGGTAAAATAAATTTTTTCCCTTTTTGTTTTATTTGTGCGATTGTGCCCTCTGGCAAGGGGGCAGAGTAGTTAAAAGACAAAAAAAGATCCAATTTTCGGCCGCGTTTTTTAAGTTCGCCGTCCAGGGCCCCAACTTGTTGAAGTGAAGAGGCCAAAAGAGGGCTCCCCCCACCGATAAGCTTATAACGTTCCTTGACTTCTTTAAGCCTTGCTCGGACCAACATGTTAGCAAACAATGATTGGGCAAAAGGAAAACGAATGATCAATGAATCGTTAAACAACCTTCTTAAGAATGGCTCCACCTCATCAAGGTCAACAGGCCCGCCCATGTTCATGAGGACAACGGCGATGTCTTCATCTTTGATCTTTTCAGGTAAAAGTTTGGGCAATTGCAGGTCACCGATACGCTCTATTTTTTCGATGTCTTGGATAGTCAGTTTATTTTTTTGAAAAAGTCCTCCCAGGGTCTGCCCCGAGCATAAAGTCAAAAGTTGGGCTATGATCCAATACCAGGCCACCGGATACATTAAGAAAACCAGCATTAAAACCAACAACGGGATGCGCAATCCTAGGAACCATTGCGGGGAAAATTTGGTCTGACGGGCACGATAAATACCACCCCAAAAACCTGCCAGGAAAATAATGGAAATGCTGATAAAAGGAAAAAACATAAGTTAAATTTGAGCTGCTTTAAAGAAATCTGAATCATTTAAGGATTGGAGTTTCTCCCATTTCTGAACAAATTCATCCATTTTTTGGGAGATGATGGCTTCTACTTGAACAATGGCTTCCTGACGTTTTTTCATATTGGCCTGTACGACACCATCGAGGGCATCAATGGAACTTAAATGCACACCGGACAGTTGGCCAACGGCAGGGTCAATGTTGCGCGGCATGGAAATGTCGATAAGCACTAATCTGCGGCCTTCACGAAGTTTCATGATTTGGCTGATTTTTTCCTGGTCTAAAATATAGTGGGGCGCCCCAACGGAACAAAAACACACATCCACCTCTGACAAGATTTCTTTAATGTCCCAAAAGGAAGCGGCGATGCCCTCATATTGTTGGGCCAAATTTTCTGCTTTTTCACCCGTACGGTTCATTAAATAAATTTTTGACACTAAATGGTTATGCAAGTTGCTTAAAGCCAGCTTCCCCATCTTACCGGCACCGATAACAAGCACGGATTTCCCTTCCAAAGTCCCCAGGGTTTGTTGGGCCATCTCGATGGCGGCCCAGCTGACGGAAGAACCTCCGTAACTGATATCTGTTTCTGTCTGCGCCTTTTTGCCTGTTCGAATGGCGATATTAGTAAGAACATTAAAATATTTAGACAAGAACCCCAGTTCCCTTGAACGATCCACCGAGGTCTTGAGTTGGCCCAAGATTTGTTTTTCCCCCAAGACCAATGAATCTAATCCGGCAGCCACCCTTAAAAGGTGTTCGATGGCTTCTTTTTCCTCATGGCAGTACAAATGCTGCTTAAGATCGGCCTCAATAGGAGTCTTTTTGACTTTCGCGATTAAACCAACCACAAAACCGCAGTCAATGGCTTTATCCGTTTTTTTTAAGTAAATTTCAATGCGGTTACAGGTGGACAGCACAAAGGCTTCACTGACCAGCGGATGGTTCTTAAGTTCCAAAAGCAACAGGTCTTGTTGGTTGGGGTTTAAAAAAAATTTTTCACGTACTTCTATGGGGGCTGTTTTATGGTTTAATCCGATAACTAACATAATGATAAAATATATCAAAAACCAGGTTAGCTGGCAATAGAAGTTAATGGATTATGAGCTGACTCCTACGGAATACTCGTATACCATTTCACCTCCGTAGTAGGCTGTTATTGTGACTGTTACCACAAGGATGGACAACAGAATAAGAAAGAAATTTCTAAAGGCCTTAGGAAATATCTTGTTGAACAACCCAAGGACCGGTAAAGAAACCAAGGAAATCCACATGGTCAAAAGCGCAAAAGTTTTATGGTGGGTCAAAACAGGATGATGCAAATGGAGCCTGGCTTGTTCTAAAAGCCCGCTATAAACAACTACAGGGGTAAAAACAGCGGCAAAACAATAGATGAGTATGGCCGCTTGCGAAAGCAGGTCTTTTTTAAACAAACGGCTTAAAACTTCGAAGAGAAACGCCGTAGTCAAAAGAGCAATGGGAAAATGGACCAATTTAGGGTGCAGTGGTGTCAAAATATTCAACATAAATATTTCCTTTTTTAAAATGGTTTATGGCCTGTTTGAATTCCGTTTGGTCATTGACATTGTCCAACCACCTTGGGTCTTCTTGTTCCAGCAATTTTGTATTACTATTAATAAGGACTTTCCGGGGACAATGGACATTTTTTTTAAAAAATCCAAGAATTTCAGGATATCCGGGTCCTTCCCAAATAGCGCATAAAGGTTCAGGTAAACCATCATGGACGCTTCTAAAAGCTGTGGCTATTTTTTGAGGATCACGATTTTGAATAAGAAATCCCAAAGTTTCTTGGGTCACAAAAGGTAAATCACAGGCCATCACCAGCCACGAACTTTCAGGGCAAGTTTTCATGGCAGACAGAATCCCCCCTAAAGGGCCTATATTAAGGAAACTTTGGTCATCATCAATTGAGAGGACCCCTTTGTGAGCTTTTTGGTCTGCCCGTTTGGATAAAAAAACTTTGGTACAATGGACTTCAAGCAGGTTATGGACATGTTCAATTTGTGGCTTGCCATGATAATCCATGAGGGTCTTGTCCTGCCCCATGCGTTTGCTAGACCCGCCAGCTAAAATAAGGCCATAAAGATTTTTGATTTTGGTCATATTCGATAAATCCGTCAGCTTTGGCCAGTGCGGCAAAATCTCCAGATCCTCCCATAGCTACAACCTCAGCATAACGAACCCCGTTTTTTTCATTGGTGCTTACCGGTAGAAATAATGTCAGATCTTCCGTCTTTTCTGTCCCGTGAGATAAAAACGTGTGCTCCTGGGTTAACTTGAATCCAGCCGCTTTCTTCAAAAAAGGGATAACATACCTGTAAGCGCAAATTTGGGTTGAGACGGGGTTTCCAGGTAATGCGAACACCACCTTACCTTTTCTGGTTTTGCCAAACCAAAAAGGTCTGCCTGGTTTTTGGGCGACTTTATGGAAAAGCGCTTTAACACCTAATTGTTTCAGGGCTTCCGGCACATAGTCGAATTCCCCCATGGACACTCCGCCACTTAATATAAGCATATCAAAATCTTCCAAATTTTTAGCAAGGCCTTTAATAAGGGCCTTTTTATTGTCAGAGTAATGGAAAAGGGTCCCCCTGGCCAACCCGCTACCTTCAAGCAGGGCCTTAAGAGCGTAACTATTGGAAAGCCTGGTTTGATAAGTTTTTGGTTGTTTATCGACATCTACAAGTTCGTCTCCCGTAGAAATAACGGCGATGTTAGGCTGTACACTGACCTTGACCTTGGTTTTACCTACAGCCGCTAAAATACCGATTTGCGGTGTCAGCAGTTGGCAAGGTTCTTTAATGAGCAATTGTCGATTCTTACTATCACTGGATTTAAAACGTATATTTTGTTTTAATTTGACTAATGTCCACCCCTTTAGTCCCGCCGTGTCCGCATCAATGGCAACTTGTTCAATGGGTACGATAGCGTTACAACCATTTGGGAGCACGGAGCCGGTCATAATACGCACACAATGGTTTATATTCTTTAACTGATAAGGTTTGTCTCCTGCGGTGATAGTTTTTTCTATAGGAAATTCCCTTAAACCCTTGTCGTAGCTGCTGATATGAATAGCTATGCCGTCCGCAAGGGCTTTATCAAAAGGCGGCTGGTCACGGTCATTGCGGATATCTTCACGCAGCAAACGGCCGTAGGCTTGGGATAAGGGAATGGTCTGACAATCCAAGAGCCTGACATTATTTAAAATAATGTGTTCAGCTTGGTAAACGGAAACCATAGGATTACTTTTTACAGATTCTCCAAGAGATGGCTATTAGAAAGATTATCTCACAAATAGCATAGACGATCAAGCTTGTAGCAACCCCAGAGGTAAAACCGTAGGAGTGGAGGCCTACGCTTAGAAGGTTGACACCAAACCAGGCCCACATGACAACCATCATACCGATGACAGCTCCTATGGCAAGCCCCAGGGGGCCTATCATTTTGGCAATCTTGGCATGAAAGAGCAGTGCTGTCCAAAGAACGATCATGAGGGCCCCATTTTCTTTAGGATCCCAACCCCAGAACCTTCCCCAACTTTGGTCGGCCCAAATACCTCCGAGATTTGTCCCCAGGAAGGTCAGGGTGAGGGCCACCCCCAAAATACCAAGGGTTGTTTTAAAAGTTTTGTCCAGGGTCTGGTTGTCCTGACCAAAGGCCGCCTGTAAAAGCCAAATATGCCCCAGCACTCCCCCTACACATGTGGCCCCATAGCCCATGGTGATGGTTGTAACATGCGTTGCAAGCCAAAAATTAGAATTAAGCACGGCAATGAGCATCTTAAGGGTGTCCCCTTCAGCGCTGTATTTATTGGCAATAAACAATAAAGCCGTGCCGCTAATGGCCGCCGTGACAATGCCCAACCATTGCCTGTTGTAGTGCTCAATTACAAGCCCAAGAAAAACGGTGATAAAACCGACAAAGATGAAAGTTTCATAAAGACTGGACACCGGCGGGCGCGCCATGATGATAATGCGCATAATCAGGCCTAAAACATGCGGGACAAAGCCTGCGATGACGCTCAGCAGCCCTAAACGGTACCAAAGCGGTTTCGCGGATGAAAAAGAGATGATAAAGAAAATAAAAGCGCAGATATAAAACATAATGGCCCAGGTAAAAGGGCTGCTGGCCTGGTAGAACAATTCTAAGGGGAATTTGTCCATCTTTTTAAGCTGTCCCGGGGACAGTGAATTGCGCACCGTATCAAGATATAAACGCGCGGCCACATCAAACTCCACGTCGTTACCCTGCACGTAACTGATGGCCATATTATTCCAAAGCATAACCAGCTTACGGGTCTGGTCATTGCTAAAATCCGTCGCTATGGCGTCCCATGGGCTTAACCACCTGCCGCCCTGGCTAGATGGTATGACCGTAAAAGGGAAATCTTTGTAGTCCGTTGACCAACGGAACAAATTGGTCACCGTCTGGAGAAGCTCTGTCTCGTCTGGTGTGTATTCAGAGGGTGGTTTGTTTCCTAAGTTTTGGGCCGCTTCCCTCATTTTCTTGGCTTTAAGGGCCAGATCGATAAAACTGAATTGATTTTGCCCCAATGGCAGTCCCAATTGAGTTTTGGTCGTTTGAGAGGTGATAGTAAAATCATTTTGTGGGTAGGCAAATAAAAAAGAACGGGAAAGGTCCGCGTAAAGGTTAATATTGTCGAAGACGCGTAAAATTTCGTTCTCGATGACGCTCCGTTCTTTTTCAGGGATTTTTCTTGCTGCCTCTTGGAGTTCTGCCAGTTTGGGATAACTTTTTTGTAATTGAGCGGGAGTATATTGACGCTGCCGTTGCGGAGTGATCCCCAAGGCTGTCGCGACATCGGGGTTATTGATTAAGAAAATTTTATCGTTGAGTGTGGATTCAGGGTCAAAGAAAAGAGAGGCCAGCCAGGCAGAGGCCTCTTGTTTTTCATAATGGTCTTTACCTGAAAATTGGGTCAACAGGCCACGGGCGTAAGTGTCTAAAGGCTTCAGGCGTCCGTCGTCAAGCACCGGAATGCTTTTAAAATTTTTAAAGTCCTTGACCCCTGGATCGGCAAAAGCGACACCCAAAAAAGACAGACTTAAGGCTAAGGTAAAAAATATTTTTCTTTTCATTCTTTGGCCTTTGAAATAAACGCTTGAATAAGAAAATGCAAAGCCAACCCCAGAAAAACAGCCAAGCAAGCTATGTAAGGCAAGACCCTGGCAAAATTCTTGACCACGGCCAATGTTGAATATTGCCTTCCCATATTGTCCACATCATAGGAAGCCTGGTAGACGGTGTAATCTTTATACCTTAGAGGGTTGTTCATGTAAATGCGCACCTGGCGCTGCAATGAACCTGTGGAAATCGTGACCATGCTTTCATAGCTTTTAGCCATGTCCGTGCCAGGGTAGAATTCAGCTTTGAAATGATCCAGTTTGATTGTAAATGGCAATTGGTAGCGTTTATGGCGCAATATAAAATAATAAGTTTTGCCGGCAATGGGTACTTTTGTCGGTTGGGCTTCGGCCCCGAAGAGAATCAAAGTGTAAGATTTATCATCGAATTTTAGTGTAAAGACGCCACCAGCTATGTTCCGTTCTTTTTCTTTAAGGACAGGTTTAGGCGTTAACATTGTAATGCCTGAATCATTAAGGATTATCGGGTTCTTTTTATTGTCGGGAGCGTTAAAAGCGTCACTGTTGGGGTAAAATTGTTTGACTGTGAGGGTAAAATTTTTATTTTTAAAAGGGACATGGAAACCAGGTTTAAAATTTTTTGTATCAAAGGCCGTTACCTGGTGTTTTTCGGAATTATCCGTCCAGCAGGCCACCTCCCAATCCTGGTAAGAAGTGGAAACATTGGTCCCCTGTCCTTCCCTTAAATGCACGTTAGATTCTTGGGAAACTTGAAAGACCATGAAAGCCGCGACAAAATATAAAATTAGGCCGCAATGAATAATAAGGTTGCCAATATTAGACAAATGGCGGAATTTAGCGAAATCCGCAACCAACATACAAATTAAATTGATAAATAAGACCCAAAGGACCAGTTGGGCGCCTGGAAATGGTATAAATCCTGCGGCCAAGAAGAAAAAGGAATTAAAAAAACGTTCTTGCGCCACATATAAACCCTGTTGGACTTGAGCGATGGTACCCCAAAAGGTAAGGATAAATAGCAAAAACAGACAAACGACAGTGATACGGGTGGAACTTAACGCTTTGATCATATTATTTATGGGAAATGGAGCGTACTAGTTTTAAGAAATTATTTTTATTCTGCTTCACAGACTCGACAGAACCAGTCATTTTTACAAAAACAGTTGACTGGCCCATGGCAATCATCGCTGCAATCATGCTTTGATCTGACGGAGCGGCCTTGGATTGTATAACCGTAAAATCAAAGACCATGGCTTCCCGTCCCCCTTTTGTTGTAAGGCTTTGGGCTGAACCGGTCAGTTGTTTTAAATTGTCTTGGGAATCTTGCAACCCAAGTTGTCCTGCCCAACGGGCCAAATTGGCCTCCAGTCCTCCGGCGGAACCCGCTAAAGATATAATGGAACAATCTATGGCTTTTGGATCAGAGGCCATGTGGAAAGTAGCAAGACGCATTTGGGTGCCTGGTTCTTCTTTCCAACCCTGGGGATTTTCCCAAACCAGCATGTTTTGCGAATTCCCCGTTCCCCCTCCCATGAATCCAGCCATAGCAGACATGTCTAAACCGGCATGAGGATTGCTCACATCATTGCCAGCAGTGGAAACATCTCCTGAAGGCATATGGGACTCAATAGATTCGACAAGTTTTAAGAAGTCGGCTTTGTTTTTCTTGACAGTATTAACAGTCCCTGTCATTTTCACAAACAAGGTCACATCACCAATGGAAACCATGACTGTGACCATGCTCTTATCTGTCGGCTTGGCTTTGGATTGAATGGTAGTAAAGTCAAAAATCTTGGCTTCCTGCCCGCTTTTAATTTTAGTGCTTAAGGCGGAACTAATAAGGGTAGCGAGTTCATCCCGGGAGGCTTGAATTCCCATTTGCCCCATCCAACGGCGCAAATTAGCCTCCAGGCCGCCAGCCATGCCCCCTAAAGAAACTATCGAACAATCAATGGCCTTTGTGTCAGAAACCAGATGGAAAGTCGCCAAGCGCATACCACTTCCGGCTTCTTGTTTCCAGCCTTGCGGTGTAGTCCAAGAAAACATACCGCTCATTGAAGTTGTAACGGACGGCGGCAAGACCATGGAAGACATGTCTAGCCCCGCGTGAGGATCAGTGGCATCCATACCTTCAGAGGCTTTGGGTAATGGTTGGTCAGGGGCTTGCAATACAACTTCTGTATAATGACGCTCAGAAGTTTTTTGTTGGCAACCGCTAAAAACCAAAATAAAAATACAAATTATCCAAACCATAGGTTGCTATGATAACATAAAGTTATAAAAAAAATATAAGAATTTTTTGAATTTCTAAGGGCATTTCTGAGATCAGACAACCAATCTATCTATTAATTCCCGGGCATTTTTGATGCAGTCGTTAAATGAAATACCATCCAGATAATTAGCACACAAATATAAATTAGGTCTCTTTTGAAGATCGTCCCTGATGGCTTGGCGTAAGACGGGATAATCGAGTTCATATTGGGGAATTCCCCGGGGCCATAATTTGACAGAGGCACTTAAAGGGCGTTCATTGAATCCATAAATTTCATCAATTTCCCGCATGGCTTTGGCTAAAATTGTTTCCGTAGAATCATTGATGATGGCGGGATGGCGGGACCCTCCTAACATGATACGGATGAACATTTTTTCTTCTTTATTTTGACGAACAAATACGTTGCTTTCTAAAAGGACACCCAAGACCTCTTTGCCTTCCTGTGAGGGGACCAGATACCCAAACCCATCCGGTGAATTCTTTAACGAATTCTTTTTAACAACTAAACCAACCACAGCCACCGGCGCATAAGGAATTCGATTAAGAACATCCATATTAAGCAATCGAGAGGTGATATAAGCGGGGGTTGAACAAATAATAATATCTGCCTTGATTTGCTCTAGATTGCCAATTTCAATGCCTGTTTGGATACAGGCTTTATGCTGTTGAGACAGATGTTTAATAAAACTTCCCATGCCATTTTTAAATGTGCATAGTCTGGTCTTCTTTTTTTTCTGGCCTTTGGCGGCCCACAACTTTGAAAAAACTGAAGCCATGTGCAGACGTTGGATATCCCCCGCGTAGATTCCTGTTAAAAAAGGGTCGACCAGCCGTTGGGTGACGGCGGCGCCAAAACGTTGGGAAGTGTAATCATAAACACTTTGGTCTTTGGAGATGTTTTTGATAAAGAGGCCGCCTATAAGGCGAAATTTATCTTTAGTCGACAAAAGTGGGGTCTTAATAAAGCTTATCGGGCCTGCGGGCAGAAGGTGCAATTTCCCTTTGATTTGAATATAACGGCGCTTGGCATCTTTATTGGCCTCGATCATTTGGTCAGAGAAACCCAGTTCTTCGATAAATTCCAGCGTATTGGGTTGGTTGGTCAAAAAGGAATTAGGGCCAGTCTCAAACAGGAACCCTTGGGTTTCCAAGGTCGCAATGCACCCGCCGACATAAGGATTGCGTTCGTAAAGGGTGACATCGACATTCTGGGCGAAACGTTTCTTGAGATAGTGAAGGGCCGCTAAACCAGAAATCCCTCCACCGATGATGGCTATTCGTTTCATGTTTATTTACGCCAGGCGAATTTATGCGTTTCCTTAACGATGAGTCTTAATTTCATCGGATCAACGTCCGGCATGACACCGTGGTTTAAATTAAAAATATATTTGCGGTGTTTGGCCTTGGCAGCTTTTAAGATTTTTCTGGTCTCTTCGATAATGGTCTTCTCATCAGCGTAAAGCAAGCTGTTTAAAAGATTGCCTTGAATGCCTTTGGTTGTTTTGATGTCCGCGATATTGACTGTCTCGCATACCGACAACACCTGTGCCCCGCATTTATCCATCAGGCCCATCAAATGCGCACAATTCTTAAGGAAATAAATCGAAGGTAATTTGACCGACTTAAAAATCTTTTGCACATAAGGCAGGACAAATTTCTCGTATTCTTCATGGCGCAACGAACCCGCCCAGGTATCAAAAAGCTGAAACGCCTTGATCCCCGCTTGCTGTTGTTGTTTAAGATACGCAATTGTGTTCGCGGTCAATAGTTCCATAAAAGCATGGAAACTTTTAGGGTCAGAGAACATTAAACGGTTGTGCTTATGGCACAGATATGTAAAAACGGTATAAGGAGACCCTGCAAAACCGATCAACGGTATCGATGAGGGTAAAACCGCGTTAATCAATTGGATCGTGCGGTTGACGTGCTCCAGACCGCTGAATTTACCCAAGCGTTTTAAATCCGTGCCGTTATAAATAGGGTTTTTTATGAGGGGCCCTTTCCCATCAATAAAGTCAATGTCAAAACCCATGGCTGAAGGCATGGTGAGGATGTCCGCGAACAAAATAGCGGCATCGACGCCTAAAATTTCTACCGGCTGCAAAGTAATGGCCCCCGCAATCTCCGGATCACGAAAAAGATCCCTTAAAGGGCGGTTGGCTTTGAGCGATTGATACTGGGGTAAATACCTGCCTGCCTGGCGCATGAACCACACAGGCACGCGCTTGTTCTTGCCTTCAAAGGCCAGTAAAAAGTCGCTTTCTTCCTGGGTTTTGTCTTTTTTCATTAATGCCTCCCTTATTCTCCCTACACAGTTTTTGAAAACCGTTTATGGGCATCCTTTTGCCTTAAATACCAGTCAAAACCCATACATATGTTACGGATAAAAATCCTTCCTAAGTCCGTCACAAAAATGATCTCATGGTTTTCTTTGATGAGCCCATCCTCAATACAATGGTGGATATGTTCCTCTTCCTGCATAAAATAATCTTCAAATTCAAACCCGAATTTATTGAAGAACTCCTGTTTGCTCAACTGAAATTGGCACATAAGACATCTGATGGCCCATTGACGGACAATATCATCCTGGCTTAATATCTTACCGCGTTCAACAGGAAAGTGGTTTTTAGATATAATTTCATAGTATTCAGGCAACACTTTAACGTTTTGCACAAAAGTGTTTTCCAAAAAACCAATGGCCGAAGGCCCCATGCCTATGAATTCATCCGCTGGTTTGACGGTATAGCCCATAAAATTACGGTAAAGTCTGCCTTCATTAAAAGCTTTGGCCATTTCATCTGTTTCCAAAGCAAAATGGTCCATGGCAATGGCTTGGTAACCATTTTCTAACAGGCTGTTGCGGGAGTGGACAAAAATATCTAATTTTTCTTCATGAAGAGGGATGGCCCTTAGATTGAACTTATTTTGCGGTTTAGAAATCCAGGGAACATAAGCGAAACTATACAGGGCAATACGGTCGGGTTTAAGGCTAATGACAGCATCCACGGTTTTTTTAAAAGTATCGCGTGTCTGATAAGGAAGCCCGTAGA
>JAJXTI010000079.1 GCA_021783915.1 bacterium | reverse complement strand
CGGTCCCTCACGCTATTTTTACTTATCCACAGATAGCAGGGGTCGGTAAAACGGAGGATGAGTTAAAAAAGGAAGGTATGGATTATTTTGTAGGGCTTAATCCTTACAAAAGCTCAGCCATGGGTATGGCCCTTTTATCTGAATACGGATTTTGTAAATTGTTGTTTCATCGAAAGACTCGCAAACTTTTAGGCGGGCATATCATCGGGGATGAGGCCTCGGACATGATCCATATGGTCATCGCCTATATGAATATGAACGCCACTTTAGATGACATGCTGCGCACCATTTACATCCACCCCGCCTTGCCGGAAATCGTGCGGAACGCCGCACGAAAAGCAAAGACAGCTCTGGACAAAAACATAGTGAGAGTATAATATTTTTTCAAAGAAATCCCCTTCGGGGATAAATTTATGTAATGAGCCATGTCACTAACGTTCCATAACTCAAATATTCATTTATGCGTAATTCTGAAACAGCCATATCGATTAAGTATTTAACAAAATTCTATAAAAAGTTCCAGGCCCTGGATGAAGTTTCCTTCAATGTTAAACGTGGAGATTTCTTTGCTTTTTTGGGCCCCAATGGTGCCGGTAAGACCACAACCATCAATTGCCTCACAGGGCTGTCCAATTATCAAAGTGGCGATGTAAAAGTGTTTGGTTATGATGTCACATCGGAATATCTCCATTCCCGCCGCCTCATCGGTCTGTGTGCCCAAGAATTTAATTTTGATCCGTTTCTAACCATTTATCAGCTTTTAGTTTACCAGGCCCAATATTTCGGGATTCCACCCATGGAAGCTAAAAAACGTTCCAATCAATTGCTGGAACGTTTCGGTTTAATTGATAAACGTAACTGCAAACACCGTGCCCTTTCCGGGGGCATGAAAAAACGCCTCCTCCTTTGCCGGGCCCTTATCCACGACCCTGAAATTTTGATCCTTGATGAACCCACCGCTGGCTGTGACCTGGAATTAAAATTCCTTATTTGGGATTATCTGTCCCAACTGAACCGCGAAGGCAAGACCATTTTCTTGACTACCCACTACATGGAAGAAGCAGAAAAACTCTGCAAAACTATCGGCATTATCAATCATGGCCGTATGGTACGCATCGGAGACAAAAAGCAAATTTTACAAGACAAAAGTCTGGAGGAAATCTTCCTAGAAATAACGGGATCGGAATAATATGCTCCATTTAATCACAAATCCTATCGGAGTCTGGGCTTTATCAAAACGTGAAATCCACCGTTTTTTATCAGTGGCCAATCAAACCATCTTCCCACCCCTGGTTTCCTCCGCCCTTTTTATGTATATTTTCGGAGTGGCCATTGGCTCACGTATCAACTTTGCTTCCACCGGACTTTCCTATTTGCAATTTATTGTCCCTGGCCTCATGGCCATGCATTTGATCTCCAGCAGCTATGAAAACACTTCCTCATCGTTATTTATCGGCCGCTGGCACAACCATATCCAGGAAATATTACTCTCGCCTCTGTCCTATATAGAAATGGTCTTGGGCCTATTGGCAGGAGGCGTCGCCCGCGGCATCACAGTTTGTTTGGGGGTTTGGGGCATATCTTTCCTATTTTCCCCCAGCAGTATTGCCCATCCCTTGGCCTTAGTTTTCTTTATGGTCATGATTTCAGTCATTTTCTCTTGTGCTGGTATGATGGGGGCTTTATGGGCAGAAGATTTCGGGATGCTTTCAATTTGGAACATCTACCTCATTGTTCCTTTGGCCCTTTTGGGTGGAGTTTTTCATCCACTGTCTATGTTGCCACGGCCTTTACAAATTCTTTCTCACTTTAACCCCATGCATTATTTAATCTCCGGTGTTCGTTGGAGCATGACCAACACAGGGGACACGTCCCTTTCCATATGCGTCTGTGTAGCTTTGTTTCTTGCCGGTTTATTTTTTATTGCCACAGTCTATTTGTTTAAAATCGGATATAAATTAAGGACTTAATGCCTGAGGATCAATTCAACGAAAATGTCATCCGTGCCAAGACCAACCGTGCTAAAGAAAAACGCGGAACTCTTGCCGGGGGCCTTCAAGCAGACATGCACATAGTCCAGGGTTCCGGCCCTGCCAACCGCCACGGTATGCCCAAACTTCCTACCGGCCAGCATGAAGTTTATAATTGGCCTGTCTTGGATTTAGGTGTTGTGCCCAATGTCTCTTTAGACAAATGGCTGCTGGAAATATCCGGTGAGGTTGAAAATCCTTATTCCTTGACCTGGAAAGATTATATGGACATTCCTCAAGTCACTGATATCTCGGATTTCCATTGTGTGACCACCTGGAGTCGTATGGATAACCAATGGATCGGCGTAAGGTTCAAAACATTGGCCGAAAAAGCCAAACTTAAACCGAATGCCAAATTTGCCTACATCACCGGCTACGACGGATATTCAACAAACCTCAAATTGGAAGAATGCTTAGACGATGATGTTCTCATTGTGCATCATTGGAACGGTCAGCCGCTGCCCCGTGAACATGGAGGCCCGGCGCGCATGATCACCCCCCGCAAATATGCCTGGAAGGGATCCAAATGGATCCGCGAAATTATTTTTCTAGATAAGGAACAATTAGGGTTCTGGGAACTGCGCGGTTACTCTAATACGGCAGAACCTTGGTATAACGACCGTTACAGCGAAGGGCCGGTCGTTTAAGGTGTTTGCGCCTTAATGGCCAACGCATGGACTGAACTACCCAGCGGTCCTTTAAGGGCTGCATAAATCATCCGATGACGTTCAACCAATGTTTTCCCATTAAAGGCATCAGAGACGACCAAAACACTAAAATGTGTCCCTCCCTTTTGAGCATCAGGATTGTGGCCCGCGTGTTTAGCGCTGTCATCGGTCACCTCTAAAGATTGGGGATGAAATTTGTCCCGCAGGATTTTTTCAATCTTTGCTTTCATCATAGTTTGATATTATACTATAGCCGCTATGAATAAGGTCATCTTAGCAAATAATTTCTCGCAGACAATTTGCGTCCCCTGCATCCAAAGACAGCAGCAGCAAGTCCACGAATGGCTTCAAGGGTATGAAAAAGACTGCACCCCCATCTACAGTTCCGTGGACATTCGCGATGCCGGTTTTAAAATTGCCGTGGTGGACACAAACCTTTTTCCCGCCGGTTTTAATAATTTATGCGAACACGGTATTGAAGATTCCATAAGCTTTATTAAAACCGCCATTAACAAAAGAGTCCCCAACACGAAAAATGTCCTCATTGTTGCTGAAGAACATACCCGAAACACATGGTATTTGGAAAATATCCGTATCCTGCAGGAAATCATCCAAAAGGCAGGCTTCCAGGCTACCATTGCCACCTTTTTTACAAATGAACCTCTTTTCTGTCAACAAACGGCCAATGCTATTGAACTGGAAACAGCCATCGGAAAAACCGTAAAGATTAACTGTTTCCGTAGAATTTTAGAGAAAATTCAGAACAAACAAATGCATTTCGATTTAATCATCATGAACAATGACTTAACCGGTGGTATTCCGGATGCCCTGGTGCAGGCCGGTATCCCTATGTTCCCCTCCATCCACGCGGGCTGGCATTCCAGATCAAAATCAGCGCATTTCCGTCATACCAATGAATTGATGCAGGAATTCGCTTATATGGTCGGGCTTGACCCCTGGTTGTTTTCCTGTCTGTATAAGGAGGTCCAAAACGTCGACATCAACAGTGAAAGCGACAGGCAAAAACTTTACACACAGGCCAAAGACTTATTTGAGAAGATCCAATCCAGATATGACCGCCATCATATTGAAGACAAGCCTTTTATTTTTATTAAGGCCGACAGCGGCACACACGGCCTGGGGGTCATCCCCCTAGAAAACCCTGAACAAATTTTAGAATTAAACCGACGTAAACGCAATGACCTTTCCCGTGATAAAGCCGCGCAGGAAGTGACCAACTTTCTGCTTCAGGAAGGCGTGCCGACCATTCACCGTATCGAAGAAAACCCATCGGAAGTCTGCATTTATCAAATTGACAACAATCTGGTCGGAGGGTTTTATAGAGTTCACTCGGGCAAAGGCTCCCGTGAGAATCTCAATTCTCCCGGAGGTATGGGGTTTCAAAAGATGTGTCCGCATTCGGATAAATATGGAAAGGACTGCGGCATTAAACATGACTTAAACATTTTCGATATTTATCGTATTTTGGCGCGTATCGCGGGCGTCGCGGCCACGGAAGAAATTAAAGAGCTGGAGAACAATAAACCATGAAATTTCTTTTTTTAATGGACCCTTTGGAAACTGTCCATATGGAAAAGGACACGACCTTTACCTTTATGCTGGAAGCGCATAAGCGCGGCCATGAGGTGTACTACCTTCCTGAAGACGGCATCACTTTGCAGCAGGGCCATCTGCATTTTCATGCCGTTAAAGTCAAACCTCAGGTGGCAGCCCACCAGCCTTTTATCGAGGAACGTCTTGTCAATTTGACAGATGAACAAATCCATGCGGTCTTTGTGCGCGTCGACCCTCCCTTTGACCAGCAGTATTTGATGAACACCTGGCTGTTGGAATTCTTACCGAAACATATTCCGGTCATCAACGGTCCTTTAGGCGTACGGACCGTTAACGAAAAAGTCTGGGCCGCGCAATTTACAAACCTTGTCCCTCCGACAGTCATTTCTTCAAACCAAAATAAACTATTGGAATTCATCACACAGCAACAGGATGTCATTGCTAAACCTACCAACGGCCATGGCGGAAAATCCGTGTTCCGTATCGGCCCCTCAGACACCAACACCAAAGTGATTTTGGAACAGCTGACGAATAATTGGAGCACTCCCATTGTACTGCAACGCTATGTTCATGAAGCAAAAAACGGGGACAAACGCATTTTACTTCTCAACGGTGAACCTTTGGGTACAATACTTCGCGTACATACCCGGGGGGACCATCGTAACAATCTTTTCGCCGGAGGGAAGGCCCAACCGGCACAAATGACCAAACGTGACCAGGAAATCATCGCCACTTTAAAACCGTATCTTTTGGAATTAGGTCTTTATTTTGTCGGTATTGATATTATCGGCGACTATCTTATTGAGGTCAATGTGACCTCTCCGACTTGCCTGCAGGAAATGAACCAATTTTACAATCAACACTTGGAAGAAAAAGTCATTGATTTTGTAGAAAACTTGATAAAATAATTTTTTTGATTCCCTGGCTCTCAAGGCCACCTTAATCAGGGAATCGTCCTTAAATGAGCGTAACGAATGAAGGATTACCATGACACACCTAACCCTTTACCATTTTGTCGGTTGTCCTTATTGCCAGCGGGTCAGGGACTATCTGTCCAAAGAAGGCATTCATGTCCCCATGAAAGATATTCGCCAAGACCCTGCTTCTCGTGAAGAACTCGTCAAAATCGGCGGCAAAGGACAGGTCCCTTGTCTGGTGGTAGACGGCAAGGCCCTGTATGAATCTTTAGATATCATCGAATGGTTTAAAAGGAATTATAAAAAATGATATTAGAAAAAATTAAATCCAAAATCGAAAAAGCTGTTCCTGATGCCACGGTTCATGTGTTAGACCCCATGAATGATGGCCAGCACCTGCAGGCTTTTGTGATCTCTTCTGCTTTTGAGGGCCTGCCTGTATTCAAACAACAGCAGATGGTCATGACGGCCATTAAAGATATGTTCCAAATTGTCCACGCGTTGGGTTTAAAAACATTTACTCCGGTAAAATGGAATGAAGTGAAATCACAATACGGATTTTAATCGTAAAGCCGGCCGGATACGCCGCCTTCAAGGAGGAAGAAATGCTTACTGAACAATTACGTCAAGAAATTGAAAATGATGTCAAAACAAACAAAGTTGTCATCTATATGAAGGGAACCGCGGTTGCCCCTATGTGCGGTTTCTCAGCAAGGTCTGTACAAATCCTGCAGTCTTATAATGTCCCAGTCAAAGACTACAATGTGTTGGCTTCCGAAGAGTTGCGCCAAGGCATCAAAGAATTTACCAATTGGCCCACCCTACCGCAAATTTTTGTCAATGGAGAATTTATCGGTGGCTGCGACATCATCAGTGAGATGCACGAAAACGGTGAGCTAGCCCAATTGCTCAAGTAAACTATAAGGATAAA
Source organism: bacterium (assembly GCA_021783915.1). Classification (GTDB taxonomy): domain Bacteria; phylum Omnitrophota; class Gorgyraeia; order Zapsychrales; family Fredricksoniimonadaceae; genus JACQCF01. Next base: position 2,286 of record JAJXTI010000079.1, on the reverse strand, counting down.
TCCCCGAAGAATGGCCGTCATTCCAGTTGATTCCAACGGCATAATTGCCAAGCGGGGTGATTTCTTTGGGGGCGATATCAGGACAAATTTGGGCTGGGTTAAGCTGTTTCTTACCCGTCATTTCATTGATACATACGGCGCATTGGCAGGCTAAACGTACCTGGCGGTTGTCCAGCATCACTTCCCTGCCATCACTATATTTCAAACGGATATTTTGGGCATCAAAGCTCACCAGTGGGATACTGCCCATAGTTTTGGTTTCAAGAGCTTGAAGTAAAACTTTTGCTCCTGTTGCCATATATTCTTCCAGCTTAAGGCTTGGAATAACAGGTATTTCAACCAAAGTTTTTACACCAAAGCGTTTTTCTACTGTCTGACTGTCACCAAACAGATAATGTTTCTTCTGACATGAATCACAAACAAAAAAAGCCATATTCTCAACAATACCTAAAATAGGCACCTTTACTTTTTCAAACATCAAAATCCCACGTGACACATCCACCAAGGACAAAGTCTGGCGTGTGGTCACAATCACAGCACCTGTTAAACGTATGGACTGGGTAATCGTCAACTGTATGTCCCCTGTCCCCGGGGGCATATCAATAACGAGAAAATCAAGTTCCCCCCAATCGGTCTGAAGCAATAACTGCTGGATATAACTGCCAAGAATCGGACCGCGCATGACGGCCGGGGCGTCCCCTAAGAGAAACCCGAAAGACATAAGTTTGAGGCCTTCGGCTTCCACAGGGACAGCCATCTTAAATTCATTCGCGTAAACATGCACGGAAGGAAGGTTAAACAGGGTTGGAAGGGATGGCCCGTGGATGTCCGCATCCAAAAGGCCTACTTTTAAGCCTTGGTCTGACAAAGCCCGCGCCAGCCCGGCAGCAACGGTGGATTTCCCCACCCCGCCTTTGCATGAAGAAACCGCGATAACATTTTTAACTTTGGACAAACCAAACGGATTAGACATGGGGGCCATTATACATTAATAACTGTGTTCGTCCAGTTTGACTTTGCCACGGGAGATCCAATAAATACTGATGGTGTAGGCTAAAACAATAGGCATACCTATCAGAGCAATAATCAGCATAGTCTTAAGGGTCTTTACCGAAGAAGAGGCATTATAAATGGTCAAGCTGTATTGGGGGTTGGGGTTGGAATAAGCCATATTGGGGAAAATACCTGAACCGAACAAAAACATAAAAAGAACAATCGTCACTGATGAAGAAACAAACGCCATAAAATCTTTTTTGTGGTAAATCTCCCGGGGGATGTTGGCAATCACCAAAAGTTTTATGACGGGTATCAAAAATAAAATGGGATGTGCTTTAAGGTTTGCTACCATCTGCGGGGCGTAAAGCATGGTCGCCATGGTCAAAATGCCGTACATAATCATAAAAAAGATAATGCAATTCTTTACCCACCCTCTGGCCTTCTCATGAAAAGCGCCCTCTGTTTTCATCACGATATAAATGGCCCCGTGCATCATGCAGACAGCAACGACCATAAGGCCGGTCAACAAAGCGTACGGGTGAAGAAGGCCCAAAAATGTCCCGTGGAATTCTTTGTCAGCACCGAGAGGTATGCCCCAAACCAAATTGCCGATGACTACACCAAATAAAAACGCGGATAAAATGCTTGCCACAGAAAACGCCACGTCCCATGACTGGCGCCAAAGAGCTGATGGTTGTTTACTTCGAAACTCAATGGCAACCGCACGAAAAATCAAAGCAAAGATAAGCAAAAACACCGCTAGATAAAATCCGGAAGCCAGTGTCGCATACACATCGGGAAATGCGGCAAACAAGGCCCCGCCACCGGTAACCAGCCATACTTCATTGCCGTCCCAGACTGGACCGATAGAATTGATCATCAGACGGCGTTCATTGTCCCCTTTGGCGAAAAGATGCAAGGCTCCCACTCCTAAATCAAAACCATCAAGGATGGCATAGCCTGCCAGAAGAACACCGACTAAGATAAACCAAATCAAGTTCAAATCCATAACACTATCCTATAATAATCCCGTAAAATGGGTTTTGCTTGGGGATTTCCTCCTGGGCCCATCCGTCCGGTGTGGATCCTCCTGTGAGACAATACCCTTCGCAATCCATTAACCCTTATGCCCTATGCGCTTGGGTATCATGTTGCTGTTCAAAACCTTCAGGCCCAAGTTTTATTTTCTGATCCAGCAAAAAAATAAACAACACGAACAACAATAAATAAATCAAAGTAAACATGATCAAGGACGTCAATACATCCCCAGCCTGCACGGCTTTAGACAGG
>JAJXTI010000078.1 GCA_021783915.1 bacterium | reverse complement strand
AATTTAGCCTTTGAAGAAGATAAAGAAAATTATACGCTGAATGATTTTGAAAGAGTTTGTACGACTATTGCTCGCAATAATAGCCACATTCTCTTTAAATATAGTGGGGAAAAACCATTTTATATTTTGTTGAGTGTTAATGGTCGTGAAATCGAGAAATTTTGGTCGTTGGCTGTGCCATTCAATGTGGAAAAGGGTGCTATAAAGAATGGGTCTATCTTTCTGCAAGAAGAAGATGGGTTAAGAGAAATCAGTATAGATTTGAATGAACCTGATAAAAACTACCGAATGAGATTAAATGTGAGTCCTGCTAAGTCAAACGAATGGCGTCAAAAACTTTCTACAGCGTATGGACAGTTATTGGGATTTATTCCCGATGATACTTTGGAAATAAATAGGTTAGATTATGAAGAAGCATTTGGTTCCTTTTATGCCCTGGTAAGGCAAAGAATTGGGCAAGCAATAGAAGGAAGGGTTTCGGCTGAAAATCAGTTAGCGGCTATTGATGCTTTGATAAATGACATTGTTAATGCTCTCTTAAAGATTGATAGGGGCCTAAAAGATATGTGGCCTGAATTTTCGGAGGAAAATGTTCTTCCTTTGCAATCCCATGAACGGGCCGATTTCTACCACCGTTTTCTCAAGATACTTTTGCAGGCCGCTACTGTTGATGGCATGTCTGCAAGGGAAGATACAAAAGACCTTATTGGGGCAATGGCGTATGGATGGTCTTTGGATAGTCCTGCCGCAATCGAACCAGGAAAGGCGGCTTATCGTCTGGTTGAGGCATTGAGGGCAAGAAATCTCAAGGATTTTCCATTATTGTCAAAAATTGTCTGCTCAATTCAACTGACATTAAGAAAGAAGGATGTCTCTGCTGGGCATAATTTGGCAGAACAGGTAAATCAAATTTTAGGTAGCGAGGCTGTTGGGCAATACTTGGAATTGATTTATACAGCTTTTAAAGGAACGGTATGGAAGACCATTGAAAAGGCAATAGCCAAGAATGATTTTTCAAGTTTAGACAGGCTTGGTAGGTTGTTAGTGTTTTTGACCAGTAAGACAGATTTTGTGGCTGAAGATACAACCCCCCAAGAACAAGATATGCAGTGGCAAGACATTGGTGACGGGGTTTGGCTTGACCAGCTTGATGTATGGAACTCCGCTTCAAGCGGTGTGCGGCCAGTCGAAGACATAAGCACCGAGCATGATCGCATAGAAAGCCTGCATGGTGAAGCAGTGGAAAGGATAAGACAAAATATAAGGTCTAAGATAGAGGGTTTGCGGGAATCGGGTGGCTATACGGCTGAACTAATGCAAAACTTTTTGGATGCTATGGTATTGGCAAGGCAGACAAATCCACATCAACAAGGTAGAATGTTGGTCAAGTATTACCTTGATACCGCAAAAGGTGAGTTTGTAGAGGACATTGAGGATAACGGCCCTGGTGCTCCAACGGGGAAAGAATTGGCCCTTTTAATCAGAAAATCCAATAAATATGAGTTGAACCAGGGCCAGCATGGAGCTTTGGCTGGGTTCTTTGGGACAGGTAAGTTCACTGTTTACGCTGGTGCTGATACTGTTGAAATAATCTCCCGTGGAGAGAGCAAAGTTTATGTTTTTGTATTGAAGGTTGACCGTGTTAATGGCAGGGTCAAACTGGAAAGGGTCGGATGGCGGGATAGAAAAGATGGCGAGAAAACGGGAGTAACAATCCGTAGGATTAAAAATGCAAATACAGTTATACCTGCACTTGAACAAATGTTTGCCGAGTCTGCTTGGAAAGTCAATGCTGGGTTTGCAGTGACAAATAATGATGAGCTTGAAATGGAAATAAACCATCAGGTGAAACCTGTAACTATCGAAGGTCGCAATTCACTTTTTGAAGAACCTTTCTATGCGCCAGACTTGTCTTCGCCCAATGCTTCTCACGATGTTTTGATTGAACATGGTATTTTCAGAATATGGGAGCACAATGACCCTGAAATACCCTCACAGATAATTGATAAGAAAGGATTGCGGGTTGAGGACATTTCATTGAAGGAGAAATTTCTTGCTCTTGTTCCCGAGAGGATACGACGTATTGTAGATAAAATGGGAATTGCTATTCAGATACCCTTGGCCCTTTATGAAAGTCGTAATGGTTTTGCACAGGAAGAAGAATATTTACCATACATCCAGAGGTATGTTGCATTAGGTATATATCGGGCATTGGTCAGCAAACATCTTTCGGATGAGAGTTTTACCATAGATAGGCTCATATCATCTGATTTTGAAAGTAAGGGTGATTATAACGCCGCTTTTAACAAGAAAAAAAATGGTTCGCTTGTAGTAGATGGCCGTCACTTGTTTGATATAGTTGATGATATTAACAAAGAGCTTGATGACCCTGAAAACCCCACTGTGAACAACAAACAACTTGAGGTATTGCGGTCGTGGTTTGATGGAGAGGGTTCAGATATAGAAAGAAATTCAATAAAGCAGTTCTTGGCTCTATTGGAAGTAGATTTTCATAATGCAAGAGGTCAGAAGGAAAGAGGAAGTGTTGTTCTACGGAGAATAAAAACGTTGATGAGCGTGTCTCCACAACTTGCAGGTAGTTTGGCCAATGACACGGGCCGAACAATGGAAGAAGCTAACCGTATGTCGGACGAACATGCCGCTGAAAGGGCTGGTATGGCAAGAAAGCTCAATCTTATTGATGATACGCCGATAAATCAATGGATTATCCAACCAACAAACAAGGCAGAAGAACAACTTTTAGAAATAGGACGGCAATTTGGAAAAATCTTTGGTCTTGGCCAAGTTTACTTAGCTCGTAGAAATTCTCCGTTTAATGGGATGTTTTCAAGCGGTGACATGTTGCTCAATCAATCATTAGCGGATGGGCTTTCATCAAGAGGTGGTTTTTCAAAGAAAGTTGAAACCATCGTTCACGAACTTGGACATTTGTTGCAGACGGCAAGGCAATCAGGGAACATGAATTATGTGAGTCAACAACATGATTTCAATGGATGGACACATGACGACGAGTTTTCACAAATGATGAAATGGGCTTCTTTCTTTATTTTGTCCAAATTGGCAGGAGCGGATTTAGCAATGGAAAATAACATCCATGAAAGAGCTAAGACCGTTACACCTGGTGGTATTGATTTCAACCCTGACAGGATGAATCTTGAAACCAGAGGTAGTGGAGGGCAGAGCATTAAGTTCCACGTAGATGCCGCTATGCTCAAACAACTTCAAAGCGCTCCTGGCTTTGTGCCAGTTATTATCAACATCCAACCAATGACAAATCTTAAAGTTTTTTTGGACATGCCTGACCCGCTTACTCAACGAGTTCAAACTCAATGAAGAAATTCGGTCTTATGCGGAAAGAGGTGTTTTCTTCCTTGAAAATGATTTAGCCATGACCACTACGCCTGTACAAAACAAAAAAATCCCTGATGTTGCGACGAATGCGTCGGATGTTGGCGGTATCGACCTTAACCAAATTAACGTCAAACGCAACGGCAAGACGGTCCTGATGCACTTCGCCCCAGCCCGGCTGGAGCAAGGCGGGTTTGAAGATTTTGCTCCGGTCATCATCAACATGACCCGCATCTCAAGCCCATTTCAATTATTGGGTGTAAATACGGCCCAAGAGCCAGAAGCGCTGGCCAAGGTATAAAATCATTACGTATATGGTAATGTACTCCTCGCCAGGAGAACAACGTTCTTAGGTCTATTACCTTGCTCTTGGTAAAAATCCATCCTGACCGTTTAGATCCATCCAAATAATTGTCATACAACAAGATACGGACTAGCAAAATGTTAGGGTACGGGTCCTTTGGGCGAACTTTGCAGACTACGCGTTGCAAAGGCAGGGAAAGAAATAAATTGTAAAATTGAAAAGATTTGCTATAATCACATTCCGTTTTATCACTAGTCTTTTATTGACAAGAGGTTAGAGATGAGGGTTGCGTTTTTTTCATGGGAAGCGGTTCACTCGGTTTTTGTGGGAGGTATTGGGTTCCACGTGACTGAACTTGCATGCGCCCTAGAACGCAAAGGCCACGAAGTCCATGTCTTCACGCGCATGGCACGTCACGACCATCCCCATTATGAACGCATCCATGGGGTCCATTACCATCGTTGTCCTTATCCCGGAAATCCCGATTTTATAGAAGAAGTTGCCAACATGTGCCGTTCTTTTGTTGATACTTTTCTTGCGACAGAAAACTATATCGGAGCCTTTGATATGATCCATGGCCATGACTGGCTGACGTCCCTGGCCCTGGAATGGATCAATAAAGCACGGCCCCACAAGACCATTTTTACCATCCATTCAACGGAATATGGCCGCTGCGGAAATAATTTCTTTGATGGCAATTCTAAGCGTGTCCGCCACCTGGAATGGCTGGGTTCCTATTGCAGCGACCGTGTGATCACCGTTTCCAACGCTTTGAAAAATGAAGCCATGTGGATGTACAGCATCCCTGAAGTCAAGATGAACGTTGTCTATAATGGTGTCTGCTGTTCGGATTTTGATAGCTGGGTCGACCCCGGAGATGTCAAACGCCAGTACGGGATTGGCCCCATGGATCCGATGGTGCTGATTGTCGGCCGCATGGTCTACCAAAAAGGCCCGGACATTCTCGTCAGTGCGGTCCCTTATATTTTAAGCAATTATCCCAGCGCCAAGTTTGTCTTCGCGGGTGACGGGGAAATGCGCCATGAAGTCGAACAACAGGCCCGCAACATGGGGGTGTCCCACGCGACACGTTTCTTGGGCAAGCAAAGTCCTTTGAGTTTAAGGGACCTTTTTAAGGCGACCGATTGCGTGTGCGTTCCCAGCCGTAATGAGCCTTTTGGCATTGTTATCCTGGAGGCCTGGAGCGCCCAAAAACCTGTTGTGGCCACCACCAATGGCGGGCCCAATGAAATTGTCTGGCACGATGTCAACGGTTTAAAAATCAAAGACAATCCCGAATCCATAGCTTGGGGTATAGGCACACTCTTTAAAGATTTTGATCACGCCCGGTGGATGGGACATAACGGCCGCATGACCGTTGAGACGGCTTTTTCATGGGACGTCATTGCTGACGAAACTCTGTGCGTTTATAATTAAAGGACATGGGTATGTCGCAAACCATTTTTGATTCGACAGAACTTCCCGCCTTGCAGGCGCGCACCCATTGCGTTCTTATCCCGCGGGACCCTAATTTTGTTTACGCTTACTGGAACTACACGCAGGAAGACATTGACCGCGCCCGTAACCAGTTAAAGTTTACCGGCGAAGGCTTTCAACTTGTGCTTCGCATTTATGATATCAGCCTTATCAAGTTTAACGGATCCAATGCCAACCATACCTGGGACCTCGATGTGGGTTTTTCGACGAAAAATTGGTACATCCATGTCTGGCAGGACAACACGGATTACTGTGCTGAGCTGGGAATTCGCTCAGGTGAAAACCATTTTATTTCCCTGACGCGCTCCAACACGGTGCGTACTCCACCCAAGACCGCCTCGAAACGAAATGATTTGATATGGCAGGACATTAAGACCCATAAGGAATCTCAGCCTTACATCAAAGAAGACATTCAGAAACGTTACCATCGTTTTGTGCAGCATCGCTCAAATAAAGGGTCCCAAGCGGTGAATCAGCAGAAAAAAGGAAGAATCTATCATTTGACCGTGCAGGACATCCGCGCGTACTATATGAAACTTTTTACCAGTATGTCCATAAGGGGCAAGAATAAAGGTAAATCACAAGGACAAGTGCGTATACCTTCGCTGGAAGATGTCCTGAAAGGAAAACTTAAAGGGTGTCCTTGGCAAAAAGTTCAATCTGTCATTATAAGCCCTGAGTTAATAAGACGTACCCATCCGGGTGCTTCGATGGGATTTATGGACAATAAGGGCGGCAGTGAAAGCATATCCAGTTTTCAACCCGGCGCAAGCGAAGGGCGATTGAAAAAGAGGAAGTTTTTCTTTGAGATTTGGACGGAGTTGATTGTACATGGGCGGACCGAACCCGACGCGGCCGTATGGCTCAACCAAAAGGGGGTCACATTAAACCCGGATGGGACATTCACTTTGCGTTATTCCCTGCCCGATGGTGAAATTCCCCTTAAATTCATCGCTCAATCGTCCGACGGCGTTGAACAGCGCCATATTTATACGCGCGTTGAACGCGAAAAGACCATTGGATTTCCCAAGATGTTAAAGGAGTTCCATGAATAAAAAACCAAAGGGGTATCTTGCCCTTGTTCTTCATGCCCATTTGCCCTTTGTCCGCCACCCGGAAGAAAATTATTTTCTCGAAGAGAATTGGCTTTTTGAGGCCATGACCGAGACCTACATTCCTTTGATCAGGGTGTTTGAATCGTTGATACGGGACGATGTCGATTTCCGGGTGACCATGTCCATCAGCCCGACATTGGCCAATATGTTCAGCGACCCGCTGCTGCAGGACCGCTACCTGCGCCACATCAACAAACTGATTGAGCTGGCAGGGAAAGAATTGGATCGTACCTCGCATGACCCCCAGTATCACGGGCTGGCGCTCATGTACTACAACCGTTTTATCGATGCCCGTGAGCTGTTTGTGGGCCATTACCAGAAAAACCTCATTAACGCGTTTAAGAAATTCCAGGAATCAGGCTGCCTGGAGATCATTACCTGCTGCGCGACACACGGCTTTTTACCGAACTTGAACGTCAACGAATCTTCCGTCAAGGCCCAGATTGAAATCGGCATAGAACAATACGGCAATCATTTTGGCGTCGATCCCAAGGGGATATGGCTTCCCGAATGCGGCTTCTATCCAGGTCTTGATCGTGTTCTTAAAGAAGCAGGGATTAAATATTTCTTTTGTGATTCCCATGGGATCATGAATGCCGACCCTCAGCCACAAAACGGTGTTTATGCCCCTATTTATTGTCCCAGCGGTGTGGCCGCGTTCGGACGGGATTGGGAATCTTCCAAGCAAGTGTGGAGTTCCAAAGAAGGCTATCCCGGCGATCCGGTTTATCGCGAATATTACCGCGATATCGGGTTCACACTCGGTTTCGATTACATCAAGCCTTACATCCATCCCGACGGCATTCGTATTAACACAGGGATGAAGTATTGGCGGATCACCGGGGACACGGAACATAAAGAACCTTACCAGCCGCAGTGGGCCAAAGACAAGGCCGCCGAGCATGCCGGTAACTTTATGTTTAACCGTCAGAAACAAATCGAGCATTTATGCCATCACATGGACCGCAAACCGATTGTCGTAGCCCCTTATGACGCGGAATTGTTTGGCCATTGGTGGTTTGAAGGCCCGCAATGGATTGATTATTTGGCCAGAAAAATATTTTATGATCAGGACACTGTTGAAATGACGACACCTTCCGAATATTTGAAGGAGTATTCCACCAACCAGGTGGCCATGCCCAGCCAGTCGAGCTGGGGATATAAGGGATTTAGTGAGTTTTGGCTTGAAGGTTCTAACGACTGGATTTATCCCCATCTTCACGAAGCCGGACGGCTGATGAAAGAATTGGCGAATAAAAATTCCGATTTGATCAAGGGCTACTTTACGATGAACCTGTCCAAATCCGCCTTGCGTTACCGGGCCATTAACCAGGCCGCGAGGGAACTTCTTTTGGCGGAGTCGAGCGACTGGCCGTTTATCATGAAAACGGGAACGATGGTCGCTTACGCGCAAAAGCGGTTGAAACAGCATTTAAACCGGTTTTATAAATTATTCAATGACTTAAAAAACGATTGTGTCGATGAAGCTTGGCTCAAGGAAATCGAATCCAGGGACAATGTATTTCTGGACATCAATTGCGCCAAGAATTATTTAGAGAAATTTAAAACACCTCAACGCGTGCTTAAAAAGAACATCAAACGCCCCGCTTTAATATTGCCGCGTACAAGATCCAGGAAATTTTTGCGTAAACTTCCGGCCGCGCATGGCCAGATAGGGAGGTAACCATGAACGATATCGTTGATAATTTGCCAAACATTTATCCCGAAGAGAACGAATTTAATTCAATAAAGAAAAGAAAATTGTATTCCACGTGTTCCAACATTGATTTTAATAAAGTAAAATCAGCTTTTGGCATCGCCCTTCACATGCACCAACCGACCATTCCAGCGGGGGGCCACGACCTTCGCAGCTCTGGTTTGATTTCAAACCTGCAGCACATGTTTGAAAACCAAGGCATCGGCGATAACCATAATGCAGGGGTGTTTTTTTGGTGTTACCACCGCTTGGCTGAAATTGTGCCTAAGCTGGTCAAGGAAGGCAAAAGTCCACGGGTCATGCTGGATTATTCCGGCAACCTTCTATGGGGATTGTGCCAGATCAATGGGGGTGAGGCCATTAAAAATTTGAAGAAAATCACCTGTGATAAATATTATTACCCTTACGTCGAATGGCTTGGGACCATGTGGTCGCATTCTGTGGTCACGTCCACACCTGTACCGGACATCAAGTTGCATATGATGGCGTTCCGTCATCATTTTGCTTCCATTTTTGGCGAGGAAGCGCAAGAGCGCATTAAGGGGTTTTCAGCGCCCGAGATGCATT
>JAJXTI010000077.1 GCA_021783915.1 bacterium | reverse complement strand
GGCCTGAACATAGTCCTTTGTGGCCACGTTGACTCCGCCTTCACCCTGAACGAGTTCGAGGATAATGGCAACAGTCTGCGTAGATACGGCCGCCTTAAGAGCCTTGATATCGTTAAATGGTACATATTTAAATCCCGTCAAAAGAGGGGCAAATTGTTTCTGATGTTTTTCCTGACCCGTGGCAGTCAATGCCCCCATCGTACGCCCATGAAACGAATTGATCATTGTAATCATTTCAAACCTTTTGCCCTCACCGTAAGCCCGGGCAAACTTAATAGCGGCCTCCATGGCCTCTGTACCACTATTACAAAAAAACATTTTTCCAGAGAAAGACATTCGTATCAGTTCCTTAGCTAGCTTTGCTTGAAACGGATGATACAAATTGTTGGGAATATGAATAAGTTTTCCTATCTGTTCCCGTACGGCACCCATCACTTTAGGATGGCAGTGGCCGAGGTTGCTGACCCCCCAGCCGGGAAAGAAGTCCAAATATTTCTTGCCGTGAATGTCCGTCAGGACAGACCCCTTGCCTTTGACAAAAATCACCGGCATACGGGTATATGTCGCCAGGATATTCTCGTTATAAGACTCAAAAATTTCTTCTTGTTTCATAAATGAACACCTAAATTACGAAAGCCCCCGTTAGAAACGACGTCAACTTGACCTGTGTGAATTTGTCCCAGCTTGTCTACGCCCAGCAAATAAGTCGGGAGTCCCTACTTAACTATTTGTGTTCCCACCCCTTGATCTGTAAAAAACTCCAATAAAAGCGCATGTGACATGCGGGCATCGACAATGTGCGTCTTATTGACCCCGCCACCTTGCAAGGCCAACACACAAGAGGAAACTTTAGGAATCATGCCACCAACGATAATCCCGCTCTTAATTAAATCATCAACCTCTTTAAGCGTCAGGGTTGAAAATAGTGTATTCATATCTTTTATATCCCGCATGACGCCGGGCACATCCGTTAAAAGCACAAGTTTTTCCGCCTTCATTGAATTGGCAATGGCACTGGCCACCTCATCCGCATTGACATTGTGGGGCTGTTTCTCAACGGTCACACCCATGGGTGAGACAACCGTAATTTTCCCCTCTTTCAAATGGGTCTCCAAATGCTCTTTATTGACAGAAGTAATGGTCCCCACAAACCCTAAATCCCGCTGCGATTTCTTTTTCTTTACAAAAATGATATTCTCCTGACCTTTAAGTCCCGTCACATCCCCTTTAAGGGCCTTGATTTCCTCAACAATCTTTAAATTCAATCTTTCTAATTCTTCACCGACAATTCCCAATGTCTCTTTATCGGTCACACGAATACCATCAACAAATTCGCTCTTTAAACCTTTTTCCTTCATACGGGCGGAAATATGCGGCCCGCCGCCGTGTACGATGATAATACGAATTCCGACATAACTTAAAAACACAATGTCCTGTAAAACATTGTGCCGGATTTTGGGGTCATCCAAAATACTTCCGCCATACTTGATGACAAAGATCTTGCGGCGAAATGCGTGAATATATGGGATCGCTTCGATTAAAACAGACGTTTTTTTAACGATTTCTTCCATAAACGCTTTCTAGTTGTACTCTCCATTAATCTTTACATATTCATGCGATAAATCGCATGTATAAACAACGGCCATGGCTTTCCCTAAACCCAATTCCACGGCGATAGAAATATCTTTCTTATCAAAAGGGCTGAAAGAAATCTTCATTGTGTTTTCACCAACACCTTTTAACCCCAAAGAACCGACAGCAGCACCGACACGACCCCAATTAGGGTTACTGCCAAAGGCCGCCGTCTTGACAAGTACTGAGTTGGCAACCGCCTTGGCGATTTTCTTGGCCTGAAATTCATGAGCCGCGCCGGAAACATGGATTGTTATAAATTTCGTGGCCCCTTCGCCATCAAGCACGATTTTCTTGGCTAAATCCACACAAACCAGCTCTAAAGCTTGGTAGAACTTCTGGAAATCTGCCCCCTGGTTGGCAATCTTCTTATTGCCGGCCTGGCCATTGGCTTGGATAGTCACCATATCGTTAGTACTCATGCATCCATCGATGGTAATGCTATTGAAGGATTTTTCTACAGCCTTTTTTAAGGCCAACTTCAACAGACCAAACGAAATCGCTGCGTCTGTTGTAATAAACCCTAGCATAGTGGCCATATTTGGTTCGATCATGCCGGAACCTTTAGCACAAGCTCCAATAGTCACTGTTTTTCCCCCTAAATTGAAGCGTACTGCTATCTCTTTAAGCTTTAAATCCGTTGTCATAATGGCCCGGGCAAATTTCTCCCCCCCCCTGGCCGAAAGCCCTTTGACCAGATCTAGGGCGGCATTGACAATTTTATTATAAGGCAATTGCCTACCAATGATGCCCGTAGAAGCGACAAGCACATCGCTGGGTTTAATCTCCAATAAATCAGCTACTAATTCGGTAGATTCTTGCGCGTACTTTAAACCGAATTCTCCCGTATAACAGTTGGCATTTCCGGAGTTGACCAAAACCGCACGACCTGTCCCTTTTTTAATATGCTTCATGCTGACAACCAGCGGTGCCGCTTTAATCGAATTCTTCGTAAATACGGCTGCTGTGGCCGCCGGCACCTGGGAAACAATAAGTCCCAAATCTGGTTTTCCCGAACGTTTAATCCCTGAAGCCAAACCATGAGCTAAAAATCCTTTAGGTGAACAAACCCCCCCTTTGAATACGTTCATATCAACCCCTCTATCTCATTAAATCCGCACATAATATTCATATTCTGCACAGCCTGGCCGGCAGCTCCTTTGACTAAATTATCGATAGCACTGGTCACCACTACTGTTTTCTTATCCTGGCTTAACGCAAGACCAATATCGCAGAAATTAGTATACGCCACATTCTTAATTTCCGGCTGGCTAGCCAGCGGATGCACACGTACAAACGGTTCAATCTTATAAAACTTACTGTATAACATATGCAACTGATTAAGCGTGATTGGTTGTTTCAACTGTATGTAAATCGTCTCTAAAATTCCCCGGTCTAGAGGCAGCAAATGGGCCACAAAATTTACACTAAGCTTATGTCCGGCCAATTGCGAAAGATACTGGTCAATTTCAGGTGCATGTTGATGGCACAAGACTTTATAAGCTTTGAAATTGTTGGCAACTTCGCCAAAAAGCAAATGCACCGTTGCTTTACGCCCCGCCCCGGAAACCCCTGATTTGGCGTCTACAATAATAGAAACTATCGATTTGGAATGCGTAGCTACCAAAGGGGCTAAACCTAAAATAGCCGCTGTCGGGTAGCAGCCGGGGTTAGCAATAAAATCAGCCTTTTTAATTCTTTGACGGTATAATTCCGGCAGCCCATAAACAGCTTTCGAAATATTTTTAGCGTCAACATGTTTATGGCCGTACCAAGTCTGATAAGTCTTGGTACTTTTAAGACGGTAATCCGCACTTAAATCAATGACCTTAAGGTCGGCTTTAAGCAAAGCTCCCGCCACCTTCATAGATTCTGTATGAGGCAAGGCCAGGAAGATAACCTCACAATGTTTGGCTGCTTCTTTAACATTAAATTCTTGGCAAACAAGGCTTGTACAGTTTAAGAATTCCGGCCAAATACGAAAGGCTGGCCCTATGGTGTTCTGTGCAGCCACATAGCTTACCCTTACCTGCGGATGGTTCAGTAAAAGCGAAAAAACTTCTTTGCCTGTGTAACCGCTTAGGCCTACAATTCCGCATCGCATGTAATCTGTTTTCATATATTCTCCGTCGGGAAAAATACTATAAATAAAAAAACCTATCTCGTCAACGCATTTGTGAAGGGAGATAGGCTTTAAAAAATCTTATTTTTGTTATGTTAACGTTTAACCCATTGGAACTTACGGCGCGCCCCCTTCTGACCCGGCTTCTTTCTTTCTTTCATTCTATCATCTCTGGTTAAGCAGCCGGCTTTTTTAAGCACAGCTCTAGCCTGGGGGTCGCAAGAAATAAGCGCCCGCGAAAGACCTAATTTAAAAGCTCCTGCCTGGCCGGTAGAACCACCGCCGGTCACACGAACAGAAACATCGAATTTCTTTTCTAAATTCGTCAATTTCAAAGGCGTTAAAATAGTTAACCGGTCGGTCTCCCGGGGGAAATAATCAGTGAAACCCCGTTTATTGACAAAAATATTCCCCTCTCCAGGTGTTAACACGACCCGGGCCACTGAACTTTTACGACGACCTGTGCCTGCATATTTGACGACTTCGACCATTTCTCTAATTTCTCCTGTTTATTATTCTATTGCAAATTCGATAAGGCGCATGCCGCAGGGAGCGACAGGCCTTATAAATTATACATCTAATACAATAGGTTTCTGTGCCATATGGGGATGTTTATCCCCGGCATATACCCGTAATTTTCCTTTTTGCTTATATCCTAAAGGACCTCTTGGAATCATGCGTGTAACTGCCAACTCTAATACTGTGGTCGGACGCTTAGCCAGCATATCACCTAAAGCAATGTCCCTATAACCGCTCGGATAACCGGTATAACGGTCCTGCATTTTATCGGTCAACTTTTTACCCGTTACGCGCACCTTAGAAGCATTGATAATGACAACCGTATCGCCACAATCCAAAAATGACGTATAAATACGCTTATGTTTGCCTCGCAGAATAGTAGCTGCTTTAGCGGCCACGCGGCCTAAAATTTTATCTTTAGCATCAATAAGATAACATTTTGTTTCAATTTCATTAACTTTAGGTAAATACGTTTTCATAACTGACTGCCTTTGCATTATTAAAACAATACCTTAAATAAAGAGTCATTAAAAGAATGCTAAAATATAGCACGTTTCATAATAATGTCAAATAATTTATTCGGCTTAATTACATGTAATCACAAGTGTTAAGGCTTAATATAAGCTTTCTAAGCAAAAGTGGGCTCTTGCGTGACATCAAGACCACTGGCCTTCATCTGGTGTATCAACTGTTCCTGCCAAAAATTCTGGTCATTAAAAAGAACATAGAGAAGATCAAAAAATTCAGTAGGCCTCTTGAAGCGTTCAATGTCCTGGTAAAAGACAGTTACACGGTTGCGGCCAAGTTTACCAACCAAAAATCCCAGTTCAAAAATCGTTTTTTGAGAGCTTACCAACATGGCATCCACAGAATCCTGTTTCTTCTGTAAGGAAAACTCATCGGCAGAAAGTACAACGATGGCAAAATCGATTTGATTATCATAAGATGGAAACTGCACCAAAATAGATTTATGCAAATTGGGCTCCAAACAACCCGCCAATACTTGCGCCCCCATTTTTTCCAAAAATGCCCTGATCGTAGAATTCACTTCATTATCTACCCCAACGATAAACACCCTTGCATTGACTTTAGGGTAATGGATATTTTCTATCTGCCCTTCCGGTATAGACAAGGCAGTCTGCTTTTCAACGGAAAGATTCTCATTTTGCATGGGGGGTTGCTCAAAGGTAACGGGTTCTTTCTGTTGTTCCTTCTCGGAAGGAATATCCCGGGGCTCTGTTCTTAAAGGCCCCTGGATAGGCCCTTGGGAAGTCCCTAAAACAACTTTCTTAAAATCACCGATTGCCCTGGCTATAATATTCTTACGAACATCGGACATATTTAAAGTTCCCCTATAAGATACTGGCCTTCAATCCTCTGAAGCTTGACAGACAATATTTGATTATGCAACTGCCCTTGTGCCTTTATTTTTATTTTAACATAATTATCAGTCAGGCCCATCCAAAAATTTCCCCTAGCCTCTTCCAGTAAGACTGCCTGTACGGTTCCCACAAGCGACTCATAAAATATACGGCGCTTACGTGCAGACAACTCGCGCAAAATTTGACTGCGCTTACTTATGACATGCAAGGAAACATTGTCTTCTCGTAAACGGCTTTGGGCCATATGCCGAGGTGAATAACTAAAAACATGCACATAATGGATGGGGCCCTCACGGATTAAATCCACCGTTTGCTCAAAATATTTATCGGTCTCTCCCGGGAAACCTACAATCACGTCCGTGCCGATGCAAATCTGCGGCACCTTTTGATGGGCCTTTTGAATAAAACGGCTGAATTCTGTTGCCGTGTACTTGCGTCTCATTTCGGTCAACATCTCATCCGATCCGCTTTGTAAAGGGATGTGCAGATAGCGGCACAATTGACCCTTCCCCATATAATCCAATAACTCTACAGGAATTGTCGTTGGTTCAATGGAAGAAATTCGGATACGCTTAAGACCATCGATAGCTGCTAATATTTTTATGACATCCAACAAAGATTTATTTTCATAAGCATACGTACCGATGTTAACGCCTGTCAAAATGATTTCTTTATGCCCCGCGGCGGCTAAAGCTCGGGTTTCCTGCAAAATATCCTCAAACACACGGCTGCGGGCACGCCCCCGGGCGTAAGGGATTTCACAAAACGAACAAAAAAAATCGCAACCGTCCTGGATTTTAATATTGGCCCGTGTATGCTGATGGTCGATAGAGGCAACCGGTTGAGTAAAAGGCTCACGCTCAATGACGGGAGCAATCACCGCAGCCTGACAGGGGTCGGGGTTTTCCTTAAAAACAGAAACTAAGTCCATTTTACGACTGTTACCGACAATCCAACGGACATTAGGCATCAAAACGAGTTTTTCTTTCTGTACCTGTGCCTGGCAGCCGACAAGCGCTATGCGTGCATGAGGGTTTAAACGGTTGACTTTATTGACCAGCCGTCGGGTATCGGCATCGCCGTTTTCTGTCACTGTACAAGTATTGATGACTACGATATCCGAAGGTTTATCAAAACCCACCACTTCATATCCATTGGCTTCAAAAGAATTTTGAATGGAAGCTGTTTCGCTTTGGTTAAGACGGCACCCCAATGTATAAAAAGAAATCTTAGTCATTTAACTCCGAAAGACGTTTAATCCTTTAGCGTGTGAGAACCCCTTGGCAAACGCACACGCACCCGTCACGCATACCGTGGCCGGAAGCAAAAGCATCAGGGATCTGGCTTAAAGAAATGCAAGTGCACGGCACAGGGATATTGGCCCTGCCAGCCAGGTTCTCGACCATCGCGTAAAGTTTGGGATTTTTTTCACGGGCGATATATTTCACCCCATCGTCTATTCAACAATCTTAGGCCCAAACATAAATTGCCCCCACATAATCCCGATGGAAACGATCAAATAGAAATAAAAATCATACATGCCCATTGTGGCACCAATCATGACGATGACCACATAGATAATCGCAAACATAATCACGATTAAAAACATCATACGGGTTTGCAGAAAAACTATGCCAACTCCTTCTTACAACTTTACTAACAATAACAAAGTCCATGCAACTAAAAATGATAGGCCGCCTAAAGGTGTAACCGCTCCTAACCACTTAACCCCAGTTATCGATAAAGCGTATAAACTACCACTGAATATTATAATCCCGGCCAGCATAAAAATGCCAGCGAGATTAACCTTAGGGTCCTGGCTAACTGTGCTTAGCCAAGCTATGGCAAACAAACCTAAGGCATGGATCATATGATAGAATACAGCCGTTTTGTAAACATCTAAGTCATAATCGGAAATCTTGCCGCGCAATGCATGCGAACCAAACGCTCCCAGCATGACAGCCAGGAACATTGCGCCGCTAGCTATTTTTACCCAAATCATTTAAGCCCCCGTCTCATTATTCTTTAACCAGCCCCATTTTAGTTATAACAAAAGATTCTTGATAATCTTCGTAGTCCGTATTAATGCTCCAAAGGTCATTGTGTTCCCCTTTGGCAATATTGGCTGCAGCTTGCAGTCCCATAAGTATGCTGTGGTCTTGATTGTTATATTTAAAAGATCCATAACGACCAATCACACTTAAACCCTGAATCGTCTTAAGATATGCCTGAATGACCTTAATTTTTTGCCTGTAACCTTTACGGTAAACAGGATAGCACCGGGGAATCCTCTCAATATGTCCACCTAAAATCCAGCCTTTAGAGAACCCCATACGCTTTAATTCATCAGTAGCCAATCTAACGAGGTTATCTTCCGATGCCCCCCACAGAGGGTCCTCTTCATTACACCAATATTCCATGGCTAAAATCGTGCTTTTTTCATTTCCGTAAAGCTGGGGCGACCAATTTCTATAATTTGTAACCCTACCGACCCTGAATTCCGGGGACTGCACGTAAATCCATTGGTCAGGAAACAGATCTGTGGCATCGACATTGAGATAAACTAAAATAGTATTTCTAAATCGTAAACCGGCCGCCGCATCCTTGACTTCCTGTGGCACATTTTTTAAGCGGCTGATTAATAATGAGATCGGCATTGTTGAAATAATATGGTCATAACCGTCACACGTGCGACCGTCAATAAGATCCAAAGCGGAAGCTCTGTATCGCTCGACATTAATTCTTTCTACCTGTGTCTTAAAATAAACTCTTCCCCCATGGTTTTCTACAAAATGGGCCATACGTTCATAAACCATGCCTGTCCCTATAGAAGGATAGGCAAATTGTTCAAGGAGCGTCCTATGTTTTGTGTGCTTGTTTTTAACAATAGCACTCCAAATGGCTTCAAATAAAGAAAGTTTTTTTATCCTTTGGGAGGCAAAATCAGAGTCCAATTCTGAACAAGAAATGCCCCATAACTTCT
>JAJXTI010000076.1 GCA_021783915.1 bacterium | reverse complement strand
AAAATGGATGCCTCCTGCCATATTAGGGGCATCACCGCACATCTCATCAAATACCGCGGCCGAAGGTAAATCATATAAATGCACTTCATTAAACTGCAAATTAGAGGAATCCATGCTCTGTGAAGAGCCTGTGCTAGTGACTTTTAAGTTGTCCGTTTGGAAGGCTGCTTTAAGCTGGGCCTCAGCCAACTTCTCATCAACTTCACCAAGCAAAGCACCGTATTCCCTAATAACACTATCTCCCGGCATCTTCACCGTTTCCATAAAAAGTTCCGGTTGCCAAAATCTTATTTTAATGCCAAGCGGAGGTTTTCTGGTTGGCTTTGGGCAAACGCCTATCATTTGAAGGCTCATGCATCGCGTGTTTTCTAAAGCCACAGCAGCCAATTCAAAAACACTCTTAGTTATATGCTCACTTTTCTGTTGCGCCGACGTATTAGCACTAAAAAGCAATAATAAAAAAATTAGAATTCTTGTTTTCATAGATTTAATTGGCCTTAATGATGTACGCTAAAGTCATTGATGGTTGAATGATGCTATGGGGTTGATTCCCGCCAGTATCTGTAGATTGCCCTACCCCATAAGAATCCACCCTCCACCTCATCACCCCGGATGTACCAAAAGAATTAGGAATGTTTCCCAAGGATGGGCCTGCCTCATGGTGATGCGGCGGCATTTCTGCAACTGTTAATCGATGTTTTTCTTCGCCGAATACACCTCCTATATTATTAACATCATACCCGTCTGAAGAGGTTACTCTTGTATTGCTTCCATCATCCGGTAAAACGTTTAGCCCGACAATCGTTCTGCCTCTTAAATCCGGGACAGCAAAAGTAGCCACCCCATCTCCTCCAAAGATGTTTCCCACCACTCTAAAAAGCGATTGATAATCTGAAGCTTTATAAATACGCCCATCACACCACAAAAACGTCCCCGTTGAAGGAAGGGCATTGGAGGACCAGGCAATAATTGTACCGACGGGCAAAGAACCGGCCGAATTCCCCGTGGCAACAGTGCTGGAAACAGTTGTGGTATTAATAACGGCTCCAGGGAGATGGCTAGCTACCAAATTGGTCCATTGGATTGGGACATCGGTACTGACACTCAAATTCAAATTTGTACTGGAAATTTGATAAGCATTATTCCAAGGGTTATTGGCTTTCCAGCCAGGATTTAAATATCCCTGTGCCTGAAGGGTCGGAATATCACGGGGCCAGGAATTATTATCAACGTAATAATTACGGCTGGCTTCCTGAATCATGGCCATTTCAAGTGCAGTCTTTTCGCCTGCCTTGATTTGTAACGAACGAATGGCTATAGGGACAATGGAAGAAGCCAGCATGGCCATAACCGCCATAGCAATCGATAGCTCTATCAAGGAAAAGCCCTGTTTGTGCTGAAAAGAATTTGCCACAAAAATGAATTATTTCGGGGAAATTAATTTGATTTTACTGTGATGGGGAATTCAATATTTGACTTATAATCAAATATATATTGAATATTATCAAAATGTATATTTTTGTCAATAAGAAAATGGATCACTCGATAGAGCTGGGACTAAAAGATCCTATTAATACAGTCTTCTTCTTGCCATAACCCGGGATTCTTTCAACAACAAAGCCATTAGCCTCAAGCCCCCTGCGCACAAATCCGGCAACGGTAAAAGTGGCCAAAGTCGTTCCTTGCCTGCTTAAAAGGGCCATACCTTTAAAAACTTCAGCGGTCCACATCCTAGGGTTGCTAAAAGGAGAAAAACCGTTTAAAAACCAGGCATCAGCACCGCAGGAAACCATGCCTTGTTGGTATATTTCTTTAAGGGCCGCCACTACATCATCAAAGACAATTGTTAAATGGACCCGGCGATTGTCAAAATAAAAATGTTTTGTTCCGTTAGAAAACGGCCTGTATTGGGCACTTAAAGTTTGCTTGTAGGCTAATAAAGGGGGCCAAAGGCTTAAAGCGCGGTTAAGGTCATCATTGGAAAGCGGATAGAGCTCTATAGAAATAAACTGCAACATCCAAGAAACAGGAGCCCATTGTTGCCAAAGCTGCCATGCGCAGCAAAAACTTAAACCTGTACCAAAGCCTGTTTCTATAATAGTAAATGTCCCTTTAATACCAGGATCAAGCTCTGAAAACCTCTGCTTAAGATTATTACCCTGGCAGGAAACATAAAGACTTTCTTCGTAGCCGTTTTGGGTACAAAAATATTTATCGTTGAAAATAGTCGAATATGGCACACCATGGATGTCCCATCTAATCATCGAATGTATTTGTGCCACGGTATTCTTTATCCCCTCCTCTTAAAAAGGATAATACTGCCATATTGTCGTTGGACAATCCAATGACCGGAAGAAAAGAAATCCTTAAGATGATTATTATCAATCTTACTGTTATTTGATGGCAAAAACCATGGATCATTAAAGTCTATGAGCGCGTATTGAACGTCTTTGGGCAGGGCAAAAGGTTCTTGACCAGTAATATAATTAATGTTTCGTAATACATTGTAAAAAGAATAGAGATTCTTACGATGATCCAGGTGGCTTAAAAAATCAAAGCTGGCAACAACGCCGGCCTCTTTGGGAATTTGTTGGATAAGATAATCCCGTATTTTGGCCGGTTTATTGACCCATCCAGCTATTTCGTCTTGCCACATAGGTCCAAAATGATAAACATTAAACAAAAAAATCAGGCCGGAAAGAAAACAAAGGATTCTATACGTCAAAATATGGAATTTTGACCTTAAAACGCCTAGGGATAACCCGGCAGCAATGGCAATCAAAGGTACGATGGTCGCAGAATAATGGAAATAAATCGTATGCATTTGATAGGCTTTGGATAAAAGATTTTGGAACAAAATAGGCAGCCCTAACAAAAGGACCTGACAAGAGGCCAAAGCAAAAAAAAGAAAAGGGCCAAAAAGATCATACAAGTAAATCAAATTTTGTTTACTAAAAAGCACCGAGAATAATTGGAAAATATAAAAAGAGACCGTTTTAATAAAAGATCCATGTATTTTTGTAAAATGCCCGTACAAAGACCAATAAATACTTTCAGAAAAAGGCAACGGTCTTCTGATAAAAGGGATAATCACAGCCATAGTCACTACAAAAAAAGAAACACCCAGAAACAAAGGAAGCGCCCCCCAGGCCCCTCTTTTCTCCTTTTTTGTTAAAAGCCCGTAGAGACCAAACATCACCACAATCAAAGACATGTTTTCTTTAATCAACATTAAAATGAAAGCAGTTATTAAGAACGCCGTTAACCTTTCGATCTGAAAGAAATAAAAAAGCAGAAAAATTATTCCGACAGCCAGATTTTCAAATTTAAATTCATAAAAAAGCATAAAAATATTGGCAGGATGGGTTATATATAAAAGCATGACAATAAGGGCCAGACGTTTGTCCCAAAATTTATCAATAATCTTATAAAGAACAAAAGATCCACCTGCAAATGAAAACAATTTCAAGAATATGAGAGTCAAGGGATGGGGGAAGAAATAATAAACAGGAGCAATTAAAAACGCTATATAATTGGCATGATTTGCCAAAAAATGATACCCGATCAGGGAAGAAAACGCAGAGCCGTGACAAAGATCCCAAACAACCTGATCACTAATGGCCAGGTCCCAGTCATAATAGCCATAATGTTGATATTTATAACTCAAAAGTAAAAACCAAAAGAAAAACACACCTGTACATATCCCTAAAGCCAGCCTGTCCATCTGAGAATCTTTTTTATTGAATAAAACCATTTTCATAAATTTTAAGCCCTGGGATGAGCCTGGTCATAAACCTTTTTGAGTTTTTCTGTGGTAAGGTGAGTATAAATCTGGGTCGTGGATAAATTAACGTGCCCCAAAAGTTCTTGTACGGAACGCAAATCTGCCCCCCTGTTTAAAAGATGAGTGGCAAAGGAATGACGAAACATATGCGCTGTCACGTGCTGGGCAATGGCCTGTTGTGTAACATATTTATTAATAATGTTACTGACGCTGCGTGCCGTCAACCTGGTACCATTTTTATTTAAAAACAGGGCGTTTGATTTCAACGTCCTTTTATCCATATAATGTTGAATGGCTTCTAAAGCTTTATCCCCCACGGGAACAAGCCTTTCTTTCCTGCCTTTCCCCATGACTCTTATAATATTGCCGATAAAATCCACATCTTCCAAGTCCATACCTACCAGTTCACTGACACGAATACCCGTTGAATAAAGGGTTTCAAAAATGGCCCTGTCTCTTAACTGGCTTATTTTATCCTCAGGAGGGGCTTCCACAATCTTAACCGCTTCCTGCTCACTTAAAAAATGCGGCAGAGGTTTATCGAGTTTAGGGGTGACCAGAATAGCGGCCGGATTGGAAGAAACCACTCTTTCCCGCTGCAGATATCTAAAAAAACTGCGCAACGATGATAGTTTACGTGCGACGCTGCGGGGCTTTAGATTACGGCTGCGTAATCGGGCCAAGAACCTGCGCAAAACGGAATAATCCACGCTTGCAATGGGGACCTGCCCCAAAAAGGCGACGAAATCTTCTAAATCAATCCGGTAGTTAAGCAAAGTGTAAGATGAATAGTTCTTTTCGACTTCAAGGTGGGTAAGAAATTTTTGGATGTGTACACGCATACATCCTCTAAAAGGACACTACTAGGCCACAGGTAGTTTATTCGTAATGTATTTACACTCCGGATAACGGCTGCAGCCGTAAAAAGTACTGCCTCGCATAGAACGGCGCTCAACCAATGTTCCCGTGCATCCTTCTTGAGGGCAAGCCACCCCTGTCGAAAACGCTTCGGCATGTTTACATTCAGGGAAACCTGTACAACTAATAAAGCGACCGCGGCGACCCCATTTAATCGCTAAAGATTTACCGCATTCAGGACATACCCTGTCAATGGTGGCGTGTGTTTTTTCAATATTGGCCTCGGCATAATCAAGCTCTTCTTTGAAAGGGCCGTAAAAATCTTTCAAAAGGGCCTCATACTTGGTGTCACCTTCCTCAATGGAATCCAAGCCCTCTTCCATATGGGCAGTAAAACCTATGTCCATGATTTTCTTGAAATATTCGACCAGCAGGTTACAAATTTTTATACCCAAATCGGTCGCGTCAAGATAGCCCCGGTCACGTGCAACATAGTTACGGGTAACTAAAGTCTGGATAATGGAGGCATAGGTACTGGGACGGCCTATCCCCTGTTCTTCCAAAGCTTTAACAAGACTCGCTTCTGAGAACCTCGCCGGCGGTTTGGTGAAATGTTGAGTATGTTTAACTTCTTTTAGTTCTAAAACATCCCCTTCGTTGTAATAAGCGGGATTAAGTTTATTCTCCTCTTGTTCTTCACTATCTTTATAAACAGATAAATACCCGGCAAAGCTCAAAATAGAACCGGAAGCCCCGAAACTAAAACGGCCAGCCTTAATTTCAATCTTGGTCTGGTCAAACACTGCCGGTGTCATCTGGCAGGCAATAAAACGTTTATGAATAAGATTATATAAACGAAATTGGTCTTCCGTTAAATAATCCCTTAAATCTTCAGGCGTATGATAAACATCGGAAGGGCGAATAGCCTCATGGGCTTCCTGCGCGCTTTTCTTAGATTTAAAACGATTGGGTTCCTCGGGCAAAGACTCAGATCCATAGGTTTTCTTGATATAGGAACGCACCTTTTCAATGGCCTCATTGGCAATATTGACAGAATCGGTACGCATGTAGGTAATCAAACCCACCGGTTCTTCTTCACCGATTTCCACACCTTCATAAAGTTGCTGGGCAATGGACATGGTCCTGGAGGTATTGAAACCCAGTTTACCGAAAGCCTCCTGTTGCAAAGTACTGGTGATAAAAGGCGGCGGAGCGTTGCGTTTGACTCGTTTTTTATTAATAGCAGTGACCTGAAAAGTCTGTTGTTTGATTTCCTTAAGACTCCCTTTGGTCTGACCTTCGGTCTTTAAGTTGATTTTCTTATCATCAATCTTCTCTAAATTAGCGGTCAAAAGCTCTTTAACATCTTTTTTCTTCAAATCAACCGCAATTTGCCAGTATTCCTGAGGCACAAACTTCTTGATCTCTGCATCCCGTTCTACAATCAAACGCAACGCCACCGATTGAACACGTCCGGCGCTTAAACGGGAACCGACTTTCTTCCATAATATGGGAGAGATTTGGTAACCTACGATGCGATCCAAGACCCGGCGGGCATTTTGAGCATCAACCTTCTTAACGTCAAAATCCCTGGGATGCTCAAAAGCCTTTTTGACCGCTTCTTTAGTGATTTCATGGAAGACCACACGTTTGACTTTTTTTCCCTTACCGATATGTTCAATTAAATTCCAGCCGATAGCCTCACCCTCCCGATCAGGGTCGGTTGCGATATAAATCTCCTCAACCCCTTCTGCTTCCTGTTTCAACTTTTTTAAGGTCTTCTGCTTATCGCGGACGACAATAAACTGGGGCGTAAAATCATCTTCAACATCAACACCCAATTTGGATTTGGGCAAATCAATCAAATGCCCCATAGAGGCGGTGACTTTAAATTTGCTACCCAAAATCTTATTGATTGTCTTGACCTTTGCGGGAGACTCCACTATAACCAATGCTTTTGCCATATTCTCCTTTATTGCATTCCCTGAAGAGGCGGGTCTATACCCCCCTACACTCTAACATAATATTGCCCAGGCAACTGCTTTATAATACCTTTAAGTTCTAAGTACACGATCTTCGCCATCAAAGCACCAACATCCTCTTTGGATCGTGCAGCTATAACATCAATATGACTGGGTTGATGCTCAATAAACTCATAAATTTTATATTCATCCAACGGCAAGTCAATATGCCCCTTATCCTGGACCCTTTCTTGTTCTAACTGCTTTTTAATCTCAAGGCCCAATTCCTCCAAGACTTCTTGAGCTGAAAGGGCCATTAGGGCCCCATCTTTAATAAGACGATTGGCCCCTTGTGAATAAATGCTATCAATATTGCCAGGCACCACAAAGACCTCCTTATGCTGCTGCAAAGCGTAATCAGCCGTAATTAAAGCCCCGCTTTTTGGGGCAGCTTCGACAATAACCGTCGCCAAACTTAAACCGCTGATGATACGGTTACGCCTGGGAAAATTGTAGGTTAAAGGCGCGGTGTCCATAGGGAATTCTGAAATTAACAGTCCTTTGTCTGCTATATCTTGAAATAATTGAACATTCTCTTTAGGATAAACGTGATTCAAACCGCATCCTAATACTGCTACCGTATTCCCCTTGGCCTTTAAACACCCCTGATGGCTGGCCGTATCAATGCCGTAAGCTAAACCCGAAACCACTGTGATACCCGCTTGGGCAAAGGTGCGGGCAAATTCTTCGGCAATTTTTAAGCCATAAAAAGAAGCTTTGCGTGAACCAACCAAAGCCACACCAGCGGATTTTAAAATCCCACGGTTTCCTTTTATATAAAGAACAATAGGTGCGCAGTCAATTTGCTTTAAAGAATACGGGTAATCTTCATCAGCAATCGTAATCACTTCAATATCTTTTTGTCGGAGTAAATTATATTCACCTTCTAAGAATTTGTCTTTAGGAAAATGAACTATATTAGTCACCAGGTTTTGGCCAAGACCTTGCTCTAAAAGTGCCCGATACTCTTGTTTTAAAATTTCCTGGGCGCAACCAAAAACACTGATAAGTTTCTTGATGGCCTCCCCTGAAATACCCGGAATGGCATTAAGGACCAGCAGGGCTTCTCGTAAGTTCATGGTAAGATTTTCTGAAGTATTTCTGCAACCGGCCCTTCTATAGATGGATCAGAGGCGTCTATAGTAAAATCAGCCTGGTTGTAGAGGGGAAGTCTTTCTTTGAATATTGCTTTGATGCGGGCTTGGGGATTAGGCCCATTGATAAGGGGACGAGTTCTATCTCCCTTAAGACGCTTATAAAGCACCTGGGGGGAAGCTTTTAAGTAAAATATAATACCATTTTTTCTTAAAAGTACAAAATTTTCCGGGTTAAGCACCACCCCACCGCCGCAATCGATAATGATATCTTTTTTACGGGACAGTTTTTTAACAATTTTATGTTCGATCTCACGAAAATAGAGCCAACCTTTGTCCTCGACAATTTGGACAATCGAACGATTTTCTTTATCTTCAACCATTTCATCGGTAGAAAACCGGTCAATTGTAAGCTTCTTAGCTAAGGCCTTAGCGATCATGGTCTTGCCGGAACCCATTAAACCAATAAGCACAATGTTTTTATTTAATTTCTTCTGGATCATAGGACTTTCGACTTAGGGGGAGCAATAATCCACATCAATATATACAAAAGAATACCGAATCCCCCCAAAAAACAAACCAAGACAAAAGCAATACGCACCAAGGAAGGGTCCCAATGGAAGTATTCAGCAATGCCACCGCACACCCCAGCTATAAACCGATCATGTTCCGTTCTGTACAGTCGTTTTTTCATTAGCCCCCCCTTGAGGAGCAGACATGGGGATATCTAAATTTCCCTTACCTACTCCTCCATCACTGGAAAAAAGTTCCGCATCCAAATGGTCCCCCGGAGATGCTTTATAGTCCAAATCAGCAATAAATTTATCCGGTCTCGTTTGACGGGGAAAATTGAAATCCTGAGTTTCCTGTGAATTCTTCGTTATGACTACTCTCTGAACAAAATATCTATCTAAACGGTCTGTAGGATGGTCTGCATCAATATGTAGCATGTGCGTGT
>JAJXTI010000075.1 GCA_021783915.1 bacterium | reverse complement strand
AAGGTAAAGAAAATTATTTAAAGGGCCGATTTCATATTGTTTAATCACTAAAGAGCTCTTGCTTGACATACCTATGTATCCTTTTATAATGAAAAAGTTTTCAATAATATTACACGAATAATGGGAGGTAATCAAATGGCTTTGTTAGAGTCGATAAAAATTCCTTTAGGAACATTGATGCCGGATTTCGAACTTAAAGATCCATTGGGTAAATCCTATCAGGGAAAAGAGATCTACGGAGAGAGGGGATTACTGGTAATTTTTACTTGTAACCACTGTCCCTATGCGATCGCCGTTTGGCCGAGAGTCATTCGTTTAGCCAAGTACGCTGCCGGAATGAAAGTCAATACGGTTACTATTAATCCTAACATCAATTCTGAATATCCCGATGATGCTCCGGATAAAATGATTGTTAAGATTAAAGAACTGAGTATTGAGTTTCCTTATTTAGTCGATGAAACTCAAAAAACAGCGAATGCTTTCAAAGCTCAATGCACACCGGATATTTATTTGTTTAATAAGGGTCGTAGATTGGTTTATCATGGTCGCATCGATGATAACTGGCAGGACGAAAGCAAGGTTACTCGTGAAGAGCTTAAAGAGGCCATGAATAATATGGCTGCCGGCCGTCCTATCGATCCCAAACAAATGCCTTCTATGGGCTGTTCCATTAAATGGAGAGAATAAGTTTGGCCAGGTTATAAACCTATACGATACAAGGGATTAATCAAGTTTGGTTAATCCCTTGATTTTCGAATCAATTATAATACACTATCTCATAATGAAAGGTATTCTTCAGAAAGAACTTTCCAAATATGAGGCTTACCTGAAGGAAGAAGGGCTACGTTTTAGTCGCGGACGCCAGATTGTGTTTCATCAAGCCATCAAGAAGCATGGACATTTCACCGCTGAAGAGATGGCCAGAATTTGTACGAATTTGAAACCTGCCGTGTCCCGAGCCACTGTTTACCGTACGTTGCATGAAATCCTTGAAGCAGGCGTTATTCGCGGTACAGCCTTTGGTGACAAGCATCAGCATTTTGAACATCTTTATGATGAAACCAAGCATCACCATGCCCAATGCGTACGTTGCCACCAGTTTATTGAATTTCCAGATCTCAATGAAGAAAGTCGGTATCGTTCTATTTTAGAAAAACGAAGATTTAAAATCATCGGCCATGAAATGCATTTTTATGGTATTTGTAAAACTTGTCAGGACAGAATATGAGTGTGTGGCAGCGAGATCAAACTACGCCTAGTTTGCCAGAAGTCCATTCGACCGTAAGTGTGCCTACCAATGCTAGACTTTGGAGAAAAGTACTGGCTTTTATCGGTCCTGGTCTTTTGGTGTCCGTTGGATATATGGATCCAGGCAATTGGGCCACTGATTTGGCTGGCGGGGCCCAATTCGGTTACACTTTATTGTCGGTTATTTTGATCTCTAATTTTATGGCCATACTTTTACAGCATCTATCTTTAAAATTAGGGATTGTCACGGGCCGTGATTTAGCACAGGCTTGTCGTGATAATTATTCAAAATCCACGGTTATTTTCTTATGGATTATCTGTGAGATTGCCATTGCAGCTTGCGATTTAGCGGAGGTTATCGGATCAGCCATTGCCCTTAACCTTTTATTTCATATTCCTTTAGTCGTTGGTGTTTTGATCACAGCTTTCGATGTATTAATTGTATTGTTTCTGCAGAACAAAGGATTCAGATTTTTGGAATGTCTGGTGGCGATCCTCATTGTCACTATTGGAGGCTGTTTTGCCTATGAATTAATGATATCACATCCAGTTTGGGGGACAATGGTAGGGCATCTTATACCTGAACATGAAATTATTACTAATCCGGATATGCTTTATATTGCCATAGGTATTTTAGGGGCAACGGTCATGCCTCATAATTTGTATTTGCATTCGAGTATTGTCCAGACTAGGGCGTTTGAACGTAACGAGCAAGGCAGAGCCATGGCTATTCATTACGCCGCCTTTGATTCTGCATCAGCTTTGTTTTGTGCATTTTTTATCAACGCTGCCATTTTGATTGTAAGTGCATCAGTCTTTCACGGAACCGCGCATGAAAATGTTGCCGATATTAATGATGCTTATCAATTGTTAAGTCCTGTTTTGGGGGTTCCTTTGGCAAGTCTTTTATTTGCTGTGGCACTGCTGGCTTCAGGGCAGAATTCGACCCTAACAGGGACTTTGGCAGGGCAGATTGTTATGGAAGGGTTTTTGGACATTCGTCTCCGTCCTTGGGTACGGCGTTTGATTACGCGTTTGATGGCCATCGTTCCGGCTGTTATCGTAGCGGCGATATTCGGTCAAAGGGGAGTCGGAAATTTATTGATTTTAAGTCAGGTCATTTTGTCATTACAATTAGGCTTTGCCGTTGTTCCATTGGTTATCTTTACTAATGATAAAGATAAGATGGGGTGCTTTGCCAACGGTTGGTGGCTTAAAGTATTGGCTTGGATAGTCACTACTGTTATAATATTATTAAATATTTATTTATTGATTCGAACCGTACTTCCATTGTTTGGATGGGCCTTAGGCTGAAAAAGGGAGAACTTTGTATAAAAAAATCCTTGTTCCTTTAGATAACTCGACAACTGATGAAGTAATTTTAGACCATATTAGAATGTTGGCTAAATTTACACGGGCTGAACTTGTTCTGGTGCATGTAGCCGATGGTTTTGCCGCACGTTTACAGAATCAGTTAAACCTGGCTGATTCCGAGGAAATCAAAAAAGACCAAATGTATTTAAATGGACGTCAGCATCAATTGGTTCAAGAGGGTTTTAAAGTTAAATCTATTCTTATAAAGAGTAAAGAACCTGTGGATGGTATTTTGCAAACAGCTCAATTGGAAAAATGTGATTTGATTGCCATGGCGACCCATGGTCATAAGTTTTTTAAAGATATCATTTTAGGTTCTGTCGCGGAGAATTTAAGACACCGTACGGATATCCCCATCCTTATGATTCGACGTTTCGGTACAAAATAACTCTTGTGAGTCGTTGCAATTTCTCGTCGAAAAAATTATAATAAAGTCATGCAATTTATTAGCCGTATTACAGAGGCCCTTGACCAAGAACAAATTTTAAAAGATTTGACCGAGGGGGTTATCAGCCCCTTTGATTTGGCAATATTGTTTGTCACGCCTTGGCAGCCGTATGATCCCAACGAACTTTACCAGATGTTGGCCAGATGTATCAATATTAAACATTTTCTCTGCTGCACATGTGCTGGCATTATCGGTACCGAAAGAGAAATTGAAGGCAGGCCGGCAGCTTCTTTATCGTTGGCTAAACTCCCCGGAGTGTCTATCAATCCTTTTTATTTGAATCAAGTCCAATTAGAAGGGCTGCATAGCCCTGATTCCTTATACAATTTTTTTGAAATTTATCCTAATGAATCCCCGAGTTTTTTGGTATTGCCTGATCCTTATGCGATTGATACCAACCGATTTTTAGAAATTTTAAATCAGGCTTATAAGGGGGCGACCATTATCGGCGGTCTGGTCAGTGCAGCTTCTGGCCCGCAGGAAAATATACTCATTATTGATGGCCAGGTTTATCAAGAAGGTCTTATGGGGGTGGTTTTAAACGGTCCGGTTAAAATAGAAACTGTTGTCTCTCAAGGCTGCCGTCCTTTTGGCCCGACCTTTATTGTGACTAAAGCTAAAGAAAATATAGTCCATGAATTAGCCGGACAGCCGTTTTATAAGGTGCTCGAAGGAGTTTTGAAAGCCGGCACGGATTATGACCGTCACTTAGCGCGGGAAGCAGTTTTTTTAGGCATTGCCATCAACGAGTATCAGCAAGAGTTTAAGCGCGGTGGTTTTTTGATTCGTCCTTTGATGGCTATTGATCTTGCCAATGGGGCAGGGGCCATCGGTGATTATATTAATGTCGGACAGACAGTCCAATTTCATCTGCGGGATGCCAAGACAGCTAAGGAAGATCTGCATGGGCTTTTAAAATTGCAAAAAACAAAAACAGCCCAGACCCCGCAGGGGGCCTTGGTGTTCTCTTGCAACGGACGTGGTCTGGAGTTTTTTAAAGAACATAACCATGATATCCGTATCATTCAACACCATTTAGGACCTGTCCCAGCCGCCGGTTTTTTTTGTGCCGGAGAGATAGGCCCTATCGCAGGCACAAATTTTCTGCACGGCTTTACCAATAGCATGGCCTTATTCTATGCAAAATAAATCCCAAGAATATCTAAAAACAATGTTGGCTATTGTTTCCCAAGGTGGGGAAATAGCCATAAAATATTTAAATAAAAGTCAGCCCACTTTAAAAAAAGATGCCAGCGTGCTGACGAGGTCAGACAGTGAAATTTCCCAATTATGCCATCGGTCCCTTAAAGAAATCCTTAAAGACCCTTCGCACCTTCTGATTGACGAAGAAGCCCCTGATATAGTTGAGTATTTAGACCAAAAACGTCTTAAAAAGGCACATTTTCTGTGGGCCATAGACCCTATTGATGGCACGCGTTTATATGCTAACCATATGCCATTATTTGGCATTTCTTTGGGACTTTTTAAAGACCTTAGACCTTGGTTGGGAGTTGTATATTTTCCCGCTTTAAAGGAGCTTTTTTACTGCGATGGTAAAGAGGCTTATTTTGTACAAAATGCTTTCAGCCCTGGGCAAAAGAAGATCAAAATCAAACCTATTGAAGAAGAATTATCGCCTAAATCCCTTTTTTTCTGTAACGACACTTTTTTTAATAAGTTTTCATGGTCTGACAAAGATTTTCATATCATGATTAATGCCTGTGCCGTTGTGAATTTGTGCTGGCCTGCTATTGGCCGGGGGGTAGGATGTTTTCTTAAGGCCCATTTGTGGGATTTTGCAGGAAGTTGGCCTATTATCCAGAAAGCAGGATTAGATTTGCGTTCGGTAAAAACGGGTCAAATCTTGGATCATGTGCACGCCGATTTCTTTAACCGCTCTTCCAAACCTTGGGAATTGAAAGAATATTACCTCATATCCAACGGCAAACATTATTTTGATATTAAGTCGAAGATTGTTGTTTCACCATCGACAAAAGTTTAGCCTTAGTGCTTGATTTTGTTTCGAGTCAGTGCTATATTCAATATAGATAAGCCGGTTGTGTCATCACTAGTCTTAGGCCCGCAGATTGAGCGGGGCACATTAGACAAATATAAAGACAGATGACACTACCGGCTTTTATGTTATAATGCCGCTCATGTCGTCAGAACGTTTTCTGCGTATATATAAAAAGTTTTATTTTGATGAGGTCAAGGCTCATACGCTTTTGTACGGTGCGCTTTCGGGAAGCTGCTCTAATTGTAAGACCATGGACATTAAGCTTGATATCAGAGAATGTCCTTCCTGCAAAAATGTGTTTAAATATATAGGTTTCATTCATATTAAGGATCATTTACCTAAAATGTTAAGGATTGCCCAGGAGAGGCCGGATATGATTTTCATCGACTACGATGATTTTAAGAAGGTGGAAGGAGAATTGAGGGCAAAAGATATTCTAGGGTAGTATTTAGTCATAGATTGGAATAAAGAAGATGGTTAATAAGGATAGGTTAGTAAAGTTAACACAAAAACTTTTGCAGTTTGATTCGGTTAACCCACCGGGCAATGAGCTGGCGGTTGCACGTTTTATTGAAAAAGATATGCGCAGTCTGGGGCTAGATGTGAAGATGGTCAGTTATGCTAAAAACCGTCCTAATGTCATTGCCACTTTGAAAGGAATATGGTCGCGTAAAAAAGCAACTAAAGAGGCTGTTTTGATTACGCCTCACATCGATACTGTGCCTTTTGGACAGGGATGGAAGTTTAATCCTACAGGCGGCCAGATCCATAAGGGCCGCATTTATGGACGCGGTGCCAGCGATGATAAAGGTAATGTAGCCGTAGGGATGGAAGCTTTGCGTTCTTTGGTGGAAGATGGCGTAAAGCTTAAGCGTGATATTGTTTTTGCCGCTACCGCGGATGAAGAAACAGGCAGCCATAAAGGCATAAGGCCTTTATTAGAAAAGGGCGTTTTGCGCCCTAAAGTGGCCTTGATTACCGATTCCGAAGAATTTGATTGCGTCATTGCCCAAAAAGGGCTGTTTCATTGTCGGGTGCAGATTTTTGGGTTAAAAGCCCATGGTGCTTACAATTGGCTGGGAGTCAATGCCATTGAGATAGCCTCCAGAGTAATCAATCGTCTAAAAAAACACCAGTTTAAATATAAAAAACACCCTTTGCTCGTGCCTCCGACGAAGAACATAGGGACAATTCGTGGCGGGGACAAGGTCAATATGGTAGCTGATTTTTGTGAGTTTGCTCTTGATATTCGTTTCATGCCGGGGATGACGGCCGAAGGTATTTTGAAAGAAATCAAAAATATCATAGCCAAAGAGGCAAAGAATTTTAAAGTGATCATTGATGATACCCAGAAACCTTATGAACTGGAGGCCCGGCATCCATTTGTGAAAACTTATGTGGATGTCTGCCGTAAGATGGGCTTTAAGGCCCATTTAAAAGGAAGTCAAGGGGCCACCGTTATTACTTTTTTTCAAGACTACGGGATTCCGGCTTTTTCGACCGGTTGGGGCGCGCATGGTGTGATTCATGCCAATGATGAATATGCAACTATTCAAACGCTCTATAGCGGAGCCCGAGTTTTGGAAGCCTATTTGAAAGAGTACGATACTCGATGAGAAGGGTTCTTTTGAGTCTTTTTTTGATGATGGCACTGCCTGGGATTTGTATGGCTTGGGATTTGAAGCCGGGAGAAAAGATACATTATAAAATCCAACAGATAGGGCTCAAGACGGGTAATGCGACGCTTATTTTTGCCGGCCCTAAGGTTTATCGCAAGCGGCATACACTGTTAATTATATTTGAAGCTAAAGGCTTTAATTTTTTTGACGAAGAACGGATTTATGTAAGCCCTGGGAATTTTAAACCTCTTTTTGTGGAAAGAAATCTAAACATTTTTGGGAAAAAAGAAAGAATTCTAGAAGAGTATAGTGACGGCCACATTAAGATTATCAAAGGTAAGAACCAACAGACTATTGACAAGGCCGGGTGGACGGACAATATTTTCGCTTTTATTTACCGTTATCGGAAACAAGGGTCATTTAAGATTGGCGATACTTTAGACATTCATTTGCCGACCAAAGATATGACGGTCAAATTGCTCAGACAGGACTCCATGAATGTTGCAGGTAAAAAGCAGCATTCCTTTTATATGGAAAGTGATTCCGGCAATTACAAAATTTGGTTTGACGCTTCAGAAAAAAAGATACCGCTTCGTATCAGCGGAGCCATTAAAATGGCCAATACAGTCATGGTGATGACAAAATATGAAGAATAAGACACAGTTACCAGACAAATTCGGTTATTTCGGTCTTTTTGGAGGGCGCTATGCCCCAGAGACATTGATGGAGCTTTTAATGGGACTGGAAAAAGAATTCTACAAAATAAAGAAAGATAAAACTTTCCGAAAGGAATTCGAATTTTATTTGAAGGAATACGCCGGTCGTCCCACGAATTTATATTTAGCCAAGCGTTTAAGCGCCCATTTAAAGACACTTAAGATCTATCTTAAACGTGAAGACTTGTTGCACACGGGTGCGCATAAGATCAATAACACTTTGGGACAGATCATTGTAGCCCGGCGTATGGGGAAGACTCGTATCATCGCTGAGACTGGTGCCGGCCAGCATGGAGTGGCCACCGCGACTGTGGCGGCCCTATTTGGCCTTAAATGTGTCGTTTATATGGGATCCGAAGATGTACGTCGTCAATCCTTGAATGTTTTTCGTATGAAACTTTTGGGAGCCGAGGTTATTTCTGTGGAAAGCGGCTCCAAGACGCTCAAAGATGCCATGAATGAAGCCGTGCGCGATTGGGTGACTAATGTACAGGACACTTTTTATATCATTGGCTCTGTGGCAGGTTTCCATCCGTATCCGGTCATGGTCCGTACTTTTCAATCCGTGATCGGGCAAGAAGCCCGTCGACAGTTTCTGGCCCAAGAGAAGCGTTTACCGGATTATCTGGTCGCTTGCGTTGGCGGGGGCAGCAATGCTATGGGTTTGTTCCATCCATTTTATAATGACAGACAAGTCAAGATGATCGGGGTGGAAGCCGCCGGTCACGGGATTCATACGCATGCCCATTCGGCAACATTGACTAAAGGTCAAGTAGGGATATTGCACGGCAGTAAAAGTATGTTATTACAGGATAAGGACGGCCAAGTGCAAATTGCGCATTCGGTCGCTGCCGGCTTGGATTATCCCGGGGTCGGTCCCGAGCATTCTTATTATCAATCAAGTGGCAGAGCTGAATATGTATCGGTCGATGATAAAGGAGCCATCGAGGGCTTGCGGTTATTGTCCCGTACAGAAGGGATTATTCCGGCACTTGAAAGTGCGCACGCAATTTACTATTTGGAGAAATTGGCCCATCGTGTTAAAGGGAAAGCCTTTATCATTGTTTGTTTATCTGGACGCGGCGATAAGGACATGAACCAGATTTCACAATGGATATGAACCGTATTGATCAAATATTTAAACAATTGCACGAGCAAAAGAAAAAAGCTTTCATCGCTTTTATCACTGCTGGTGATCCTGATTTAAAAACTACCTATGATTTAGTTTTGGCTTTGGAAAAAGCGGGAGCTGATATCATTGAATTGGGAGTGCCTTTCTCCGACCCCATGGCGGATGGCCCAAC
>JAJXTI010000074.1 GCA_021783915.1 bacterium | reverse complement strand
GTCGCGAGGGATTTTATCGACACATCAGGTCAATAAAGTCAGGCTTGATTTAAAAGAAAAGCCAGCTAATATGATTTGGTTATGGGGGCAGGGATCTAAACCGAATTTACCTTTGTTTAAAGACCGTTATGGTTTAAGCGGTTCGGTCATCTCCGCTGTCGATTTGGTCAATGGCATAGGTTTTTTGGCTGGACTAGAAATTGTAACGGTTCCCGGTGCTAATGGGTATTATGATACAAATTATAAAGGGAAAGCCCAGTATGCCCTCGAATCTTTAAAGAAACATGATTTTGTTTATGTGCATGTGGAAGCAATGGATGAAGCAGGGCATAATGGGGATCATAAAGCTAAGCGTGAATGTATTGAACGTTTCGATGATTTAATAGTGGGAACTGTCAGAAAATATCTTTCAGAGCATCATGATGTTCGCGTGTTAGTGACCCCGGATCATCCAACGCCCGTCGCCAAGCGTACGCATACATCAAATCCGGTACCGTTTGTGATGTATGGGCAAGGTATTCAACCTAACGGTACAAAAGTTTATTCTGAGACAGAAGCCACTGGTAAGGGAATCAAATTTCTCAGTGGCCAGGAAATGATCAAGTTTTTTTTCAAATTATAATCTTTAAAGAAGGGTTAGAAATGGAAAAAGAAATTATAGTTCAGAAATTTGGCGGTTCCTCGGTGGCAAACATTGAGAGAATCAAGAATGTGGCCCAGAGAGTGGTCTCTTACAAAAGTAAACATACCGATGTAGTGGTGGTAGTTTCTGCTTTGGGTGATACGACCGATGAGTTGGAATCTTTGGCGTTTCAGTTAAGTTCGACACCTCCGGACAGGGAGATGGACATGCTTTTATCTACTGGAGAACAGATATCCTGCGCTTTATTGGCTATAGCTATTAAAGAACTGGGCCATGAGGCTATTTCTTTTACAGGCCGCCAGGTGGGGATAAAGACGGACAAAACACATATGAAGGCCCGTATCATTACCATTGATGGCAAACGCATCAATAAGGCTTTTAAAGATGACAAAATTGTTATCGTCGCCGGCTATCAAGGGGTGACTTCCGATGACGATATCACGACATTGGGCCGGGGCGGTTCGGATTTGACGGCTGTTGCCCTGGCCAAAGCCTTGCGCGCAAAGGTCTGCGAGATTTATACGGATGTGGATGGAATTTATACGACTGACCCTCGTATTGTTCCGGACGCTCGTAAGATTAAACAGATTACGTTTGATGAGATGTTGGAAATGGCTTCTCTGGGGGCCCAGGTGATGCAGGCACGGTCTATCGAGGTGGCCAAACGTTTTAATATACCTTTACATGTTCGTTCAAGTTTTTCAAAGGAGGAAGGAACTATGATTATCAAAGAAACCGAGAAAATGGAAGAAATCGCCGTCAGGGGCGTGACTTGTAATAAAACGGAAGCCAAAATCACCATTTGTAGCGTCCCTGATAAACCTGGAATTGCTGCCAAGATTTTCGGTGAAATTTCCAAACAAGGCATTAACGTAGACACAATCGTGCAGAATGTGCCGCACGATAGACTCTCTGATATTTCCTTTACAGTTCCTAAAGCAGATTTGAATAAAGCCATCAAAGCAACACAGATTATAGGCAGCAGAATCGGGGCCGGAGAAGTGTTGGAAGACCGTAATGTTGCCCGTGTATCTTTAGTAGGAAGCGGCATGCGTTCCCATAGCGGTATTGCCGCGAGGATGTTTAAAACTTTGGCTGATGCACAGATCAATATCGGGATGATTTCCACATCGGAAATCAGCGTCTCTTGTATTATTCAGCAGGATTTAGCGGATAAAGCTGTTAAGTCTTTACATAAAGCATTTAAATTGGAACAAATCTAAATTAGGTTGGTTTTATGTCTAAAATAACAATATATGATACGACTTTGCGGGATGGTTCACAGACCGAGGGTGTTTCTTATACGGTAGCTGATAAACTTAAGATTACTGAGAAACTTGACGAATTGGGTGTTCATTATATTGAAGGTGGCTGGCCGGGTTCTAACCCCAAGGACAAGGAATATTTTGAGGTGATGAAAACCTGTAAGCTTAAAAATGCCAAATTGGCTGCCTTTGGTTCTACTCGTCGAGCAGGGATCAAACCTGGGGAAGACACCAATTTAAGGGAACTGGTCGCTTCTCAGACGCCCACGGTGACTATTTTCGGAAAAAGCTGGGATTTGCACGTCACTGATGTCATCAAGACGACCGTGGACGAGAATTTAAAAATGATAGCGGATTCCGTCGTGTTCTTAAAGAAGAATTTCAGGGAAGTATTTTATGATGCTGAGCATTTCTTCGATGGATATAAACATAACCCTAAGTATGCTTTAAAGACCATTTTGGCCGCCCAAGAGGCCAAAGCCGACTGTATCATTTTATGTGATACCAATGGTGGTGCTTTGCCTGAGGAAGTGACTAAAATCGTCAAAGAAGTAAAGAAAAAAATCAAAGTATCTTTAGGCATCCACACGCACAATGACCAGGGTTTGGCAGTCGCTAATTCATTGGCGGCCATCAATGCCGGCTGCATGCAGGTACAAGGGACGTTTAATGGGCTTGGGGAACGGTGCGGCAATGCTGATTTGTGCACCATCATGGCCATCTTAGAGACAAAGATGAAAAGTAAGTCCATCCCTGAGAACAAAATTAAACATCTTATGGAGACTTCTCATTATATTAGTGAAATCAGCAACTATACGCTATCCAATAACCATCCTTTTATAGGGCATTCCGCTTTTGCCCATAAGGCAGGAGTACATATCGATGCTATGCTTAAAAATCCTATAGCTTATGAACATGTTAAGCCTGAAGTTGTTGGCAACCATCGCCGTCTGTTGACTTCAGAATTGGCAGGTAAAATGCCCATTGTGCTTAAAGCCCAGAAGATGAACATTCCCCTGGATAAAAATTCACCTGAAGCCAAGGTCATCATGCAGGAGCTTCAGCAAAAAGAGCATCAGGGTTATCAATTCGAAGGAGCGGACGCTTCCTTTGAACTGTTCATGAAGCGTCGGCTTAAACTGTACCAGCCGTTTTTCCACTTAGACGGCTTTAAGGTTTATACTGAGAAGAAACTTGATGGGGTTGTGATTGCGGGGGCCACGGTCCGCTTGAAAGTCGATGGTAGTGATGAAATGGCTTCTGTCGAAGGCCATGGTCCGGTCGAAGTATTGGACAGGGCCTTGCGCAGTGCTTTGCGTAAATTTTATCCGAATTTGGAGCATATGCATTTGGTGGATTATAAAGTGCGTGTGTTGGATACCAAAGAGGGGACCGCTGCGCGCGTGCGCGTTCTTATCGAGTCCAAAGATGAAAGGGACTCTTGGACAACGGTCGGCGTGCATGAGAACGTCATTGAAGCCAGCTGGGAAGCCTTAGTTGATGGCATAGAATATAAATTATTGAAAGATAAAAAATAAAGTAGGGGCAGGTTTCAAACCCGCCCGTACATTCCATGAACGAATTATCTTCCCGTTATAATCCCAAAGAAACTGAAGAGAAATGGCTGAAGGTATGGAAAGATAGGAACATTTTTCATGCAACGCCTAATCCTGCTAAAAAGCCTTTTACCATCGTTATCCCGCCGCCGAATGTCACGGGTATTTTGCATATGGGCCATGCGCTCAATAATACCTTGCAGGATATTCTCATCCGATATAAACGTATGAACGGTTTTGAAACGCTTTGGATGCCCGGCACTGACCATGCGGGGATAGCCACTCAGAATGTTGTTGAGAAACAGCTGACCAAGGAAGGCAAAAGACGCCAGGACTTAGGGCGGGATGCGTTCTTAAAGAAACTTTGGGCGTGGAAACAAGAATATGGGAACACCATTATCCATCAATTGGAGAAATTGGGTTCTTCCTGCGATTGGTCGCGTACACGTTTTACCATGGATGACGATTACAGCGAAGCGGTCAAAGAAGCATTTATCCATCTTTATCAAAAAGGCCTGGTTTATCAAGGCCGTTATATCATCAACTGGTGCCCGCGCTGCCAAACTGCGCTTTCCGACGAAGAAGCTGAACATCAGGAAAAAAACGGTAAGCTCTATTATATCCGTTATCTTTTTAAAAATAATCCTAAAGAAAGCGTGATTGTTGCCACCACCCGTCCTGAGACCATGCTGGGAGATACAGCGGTGGCCGTTAATCCCAAAGACCCTCGTTATTCTAAGTTTATTGGACAGGCTTTGATTTTGCCCCTTCTTAATCGGGAAATTAAAATCATCGCTGATGATTTTGTGTCTACGGAATTCGGTACCGGTGCCGTTAAGGTGACTCCGGCTCATGACCCTAATGATTTTGCCATGGGCCAGCGCCATAAATTGGAAATGATTAATATCATGCATGCCGATGCACGAATCAATGAGCATGGAGGCCAATATAATGGATTAGACCGTTTTGAAGTTCGTAAACGTGTGGTTGCTGATCTGGAGGCTCAGGGGTTTTTAGTTAAAATTGAAGACCATAAGCACGCTGTTGGTCATTGCTACCGTTGTGATACGGTCGTTGAGCCGTATTTATCCAAGCAATGGTTTGTGAAGATGAAACCATTGGTCAAACCTGCTCTGGAGGCGGTTAAAAATGGTACCATTACAATCAAGCCGGAACGTTGGGAGAAAGTTTATATCAATTGGATGGAAGAAATCCGGGATTGGTGTATTTCCCGTCAGATTTGGTGGGGGCATCGCATTCCTGTTTGGTATGACAAGGAAGACAATATTTTTGTAGCTAAATCCGAAGAGGAGGCCCAAGCTCAGGCTCATGCTAAATACGGGAAGCCAGTTGATTTGCGTCAGGAGGAAGATGTATTGGATACCTGGTTTTCTTCCTGGCTGTGGCCGTTTGCCACCCTTGGTTGGCCCAAAGAAAACGCGGATTTAAAATATTTTTACCCGACGAATGTCTTGATGACTGCCTCGGAAATCTTGTTTTTTTGGGTAGCGCGTATGATTATGGCCGGATATGAATTTAAAGGCAAGGTACCGTTTACTGAAGTGTTTATCCACGGTACGGTACGTGATGCTAAGGGACGTAAAATGTCCAAGTCCTTAGGGAACGCCATTGATCCTTTGGAAATCATCGAGGAATATGGAGCTGATGCTTTGCGTTTCAGTCTGATTATCAACTCAGGGCAGGATATTTTTATTTCTAAAGAAAAGTTTGAAATCGGTCGTAACTTTGCCAATAAGATTTGGAATGCTTCGCGTTTGGTATTTTTGAATTGCCAGCAAGGCCTAGAAGAGGGTTTTGAAACATTGGAACTGGCCAAACTCGATTTACCCTCTCGTTGGATCCTGGGGGCTTTTTATCAAGCATTGTCCAAAACCTCTTCAGCTATAGAATTTTTTCGTTATTCCGAAGCGGAAAATTCGATGCAGGATTTCTTTTGGGGGGACTTTTGCGACTGGTATTTGGAATTGATTAAGGGAAAGTTTGGTGATGTTAATGTCCAAAAAACGGCCCTTTTTGTTTTAAAGAACTCTTTAAAGCTTATGCATCCATTTATTCCCTTTGTAACTGAAGAGACCTACAGTAGGTTAAACGCTGGAGATAAATGTTTATCTGTGGCTCCTTGGCCGGTTTTACAAAAAGAGTTAATGGATAAAGAAGCCTTTAATCAAATGCAGACGATTATTGACGTGATCTCAACTATTCGCAATATCCGCACCCAGTGGAATGTTAAACCTAATGACAGCGTGGATGTTATCTTAAGTCCTGATAACGTCTCTGTAGAACGGTTGCTTAAAGAAAACCAGGCGGACATGCAAAGGCTGGGCCGGGTAAGAATTTTGACGATTGATCCTAAGATTCAAGCGGTCAAAGACGCAGCCAGCGCGCTGGTTGGTTCTTTAAAAGTTTTTATTCCGCTTGGAGGTCTGGTGGATTTAGCTGCTGAAAAGAAGCGTATGGTTCAGGAAATTGTCCAAAAACAAAAATCTATCGGAGCCTTGCAATCCCGCTTGGCCAACGAGGCCTTTGTCTCTCAAGCTCCTCAAGACGTTATTGCCAAGGAAAAAGAACGTTTGGCAACTCTGCAAAAAGAAACATCGGAGTTAAATAAAGTGTTATCCAATTTAGCTTAAAATAGCCTTTTCTAAAGATTTATAACCGTAAGTTCTTCTCAAAGCTATTTATTGAATCCCCTCGATAACCAAGCTATAATGACCGACTATGACACAAGCTTATATGAAAACTATTGTGAACGCTGCCTTGACCGAAGACATAGGCCAAGGTGACGTCACGACCAA
This sequence comes from bacterium, assembly GCA_021783915.1. Classification (GTDB taxonomy): domain Bacteria; phylum Omnitrophota; class Gorgyraeia; order Zapsychrales; family Fredricksoniimonadaceae; genus JACQCF01. The sequence continues at coordinate 2,522 of JAJXTI010000074.1, read as the reverse complement.
CAGTCTTGTTCCTGCCTCTACCAAGGTCGAGGCCCATCTTGTCTTTAAATCCGAAGGCATTGTATGCGGCTTAAATGTAGCTGAAAGTGTCTTTAAAACTTTTGATAAGAAAATAAATTTTCAGAAACTTGTTAATGAAGGGACCAGGGTTAAAAAACAAAAGGTGATTGCTATCATTAAAGGGCCAGCCAGAGTCATCCTGACGGTCGAGCGAGTGGCTGTTAATTTCCTGACACATCTTTCATCCATAGCAACCCGTACCAGAATGATGGTAGACTGTATTAAACCCTATCCATCCAAGATCTTTGATACCCGTAAAACCACGCCGCTTTTACGTGCAATGGAACGTTACGCTGTACGGGTAGGGGGCGGGCACAACCATCGTTTTAATTTATGTGCCATGGTCATGATCAAAGATAACCATCGTGTTTTATTGCAAAAACAGGGTTTAAAGGAAGCCGTGCAAATTGTTAAAAGTAAAACTCGTAAGATGGTCGTCCTGGAAGTGGACACCTGGGATGAATTTAAAGAAGCGTTGACTTCTCGAGCCGAAATTATCTTATTAGACAATATGACACCCGTCCAGGTACGCAAGGCTGTTACTTTGCGTGACCGGATAGGGTCAAGTGTCTTGCTGGAGGCTTCAGGTGGGGTTAATTTACAAAATGTGCGTGCTTATGCCAGAACAGGGGTCGAACGTATTTCGGTGGGGACGCTTACTTCGGTCAAGGACGGCATTGATATTTCCTTAGATTTCGTCTGCTTATGAGAGTAATTTTTTTGTTGCTCATTTTTCTTGGCTTTGGTTTTTCCGTAAGCCGTGCGCAGAATACGACTGTTGAAGGGGCCGATCTCGGTTCCCAGGCGATTTTCGATGATCGCGCGTTGATCAATGGTTATACCGATAAATTCGCTGATGAACCCAAGAACGTTTTGCTGGCAATGATTGCCGATGATTCCATAGGGACATATAAATGCACTGCGGCCATACGTGTATTTAAACAAAAATATGGAGGGGAGATTCTTTCCACAGAAAAAGCTGGGATTATTAAAATCCTTCTGCGCAGGCTCAACCGTACCGATTCGCCATTTGTTCAGGTGGAGATATTTCACACACTTATTGTTTTGGATCGTTATCAATATTTTGAATCAATGATGCCGGCTTTGATTCAAAAATTGGACCACTACAATGCGGTGGTGCGTGATTTGGCTTACGATGATATACAGGACATTATTAAAGATGATGACCGCACCCGCGAGGCCAGGATCGTTTTCAATACTTTGCGTAAGATTTTTTTTCTTACCCGTAACCGTTTAAATAACGTGGTTCAGCCTGATGAAAAATTAAGACAACAGTTGTCCATTTTACGCTGGGCCATCAAGATTTTGGGAACCCAGGAACTCGTACGATTACCATCAGAAGTGATTCGTCTGCTGTAATCAAACGAATGACTCTGCGAAGCAGGGTTAAAATTTACGAGAAGAAATTTTTCTGTTATAATTCTACCCGCTATCCTGCTTCGTCAAAGTACTTTTTTGTTTGATTTCACAGGATTTCGTAACGCTAATAATATAGGTACTCATGCTGCTCAACCCTTTGACATTACATACACCTAAAACAATACCTGAAGCCGCCAAGCTTTTCAAAGAGCTTGAAGATGCTAAAGTATTGGCAGGGGGCACATTTCTTTTAAACAGTTTAAAACTGCTTAAAACCAAAGGCACCAGGACGGCCAGAAATGTTTTGAGCCTGGCCAAAGTCCAAGATCTTAAAGGAATTAGTGGTGATGGTCAAAGTCTCACCATTAAAGCCATGACAACTATTACGGACATTTTTGAAAGCCCGTTGTTGACGGATAATTTTGAGTTTATCCGCACTGTTTGCCGTAACATTTCCACAACACCTATCCGTAACATGGCTAGTTTTGGTGGAAATTTGACCTGCCGTTACTCATGGACAGAAATGCCTGTCGCCATGGTTGCTTTGGATGCTACAATGAATTTTATGGCTCCTGACGGCAAAGCTGTTCAGATGAGTGCTGAAGATTTTTTTAAGAATAATGCCAGGAGCGAATATTTATTTACCCATGCGGTGATCTCAAAAGAACCTCAGGCCCGTCTGGCTTATCGGCGCGTACGTAAAATGTCGGAGGTGGATCAGCCGTTATTGTCCGTTTGCGTTAAGACCATATTGAAAGGCAATCAATGGAGCCAAACCAGAGTTGTGGTCAATAGCGGTACAGCATTTGCCCAAAGAGATTACAAACTTGAGGAATTCTTAAATAGCAAGGCTTCAGGCCCTGCCCTTGGTCAAGAGGCGATGGATCACTTAACAACCACTATTTATGACACCCGTAGCAGTGAATACAAACAATATATGTTTCGGGTAAGCATACGTCAATCCATCGAGGAAATATGCAAATCCAACTAACAATCAATAAGAAACCATATACACTTCAATTAAAGGGTCATGAAACGCTTTTGGAGGTTTTGCGAGATCACCTATCCTTGACGGGTACAAG
>JAJXTI010000073.1 GCA_021783915.1 bacterium | reverse complement strand
CTTCATGGAAAGAATACGCCTCCCCGTCGGTTGATGGAGTATGTGCAGGACCATTTAGAAGATAAGTTTGCCCCCGTCCATGGGGTGGGCCAGGTGGCTTTAGGCGGTTTTGTGGCCCCTAACCTGCGTTTTTGGATCGATAATAATAAACTGATTAGCAATGAACTTTCAGTCGATGATGTCATTAACGCCATCGATAGCGAGCATTCAGAAATCCCCGCTGGGCGCATAGAAACGCCGACCAGGGAACAGGATGTGCGCGCCATGGGAGAGGCCAGGAGCCCGGCGGAATTTGATAACATAGTCATTGCCAAACGTAACGGCCAGCCTAATTATAAACCTATTTATCTTAAAGATGTTGGTTATGCCGAGGACGGATTAGATGATATTAGACGTATTTCCCGTAGCGACGGGGCAACAGCCATTGGTATGGGTATCCAAAAGCAAATTGGTTCCAATGAGGTTGAGGTCAGCCATGGCGTCATTAAGAAATGGCAGGAAGTCAAAAAGCAGGTCCCCAAGGGCATGAAGCTGGACATGGTTGTCAATCGTACCAAATTCATTGAAGATTCCATCAAAGAGCTTAATTTTACCTTGGTTCTTTCTGCCATTGTCACATCCTTGGTCTGCTGGTTGTTTTTAGGTTCCTGGACAGCCACCCTTAATATTCTTATGGCCATACCTACTTCCATTATTGGGACGTTTATTGTGATTAAGTTTTTAGGTTTTACACTAAATACGTTCACTGTGTTGGGACTGTCCCTGGCTATTGGTATTGTTGTTGATGACTCCATAATGGTTTTGGAGAATATCGTCCGTTATCAGGAAAAAGGTCTGGATCGTGTGCAGGCCGCCCGGCAAGGGGCCCGCCAGGTCACTTTTGCCGCTTTAGCGGCGACTTTGGCGATTATTGCTATTTTTATGCCTGTAGCTTTTATGTCAGGCATTATTGGTCAATTTTTTTACCAGTTTGGTGTGACGATTTCCGTTGCGGTGGCCCTGTCACTCCTTGAGGCCTTGATGCTTACCCCCATGCGTTGTTCACAATTTTTGACGGTGGGAGAACGCGTCAGCGGTTTGGGCAAAGCTGTGGACAAAACTTTTCGCTGGTTGGCCAGAAAATACAGGGAGGGGTTGAAATGGGCTCTGAAACATCGTGCGTTGGTGATTATGGGATCCATAGGAATATTTCTATTGTCCACGATATTCTTTGGGCTTTTGCGCAAAGAATTTGTTCCTCCGCAGGATCAGAGCATGTTTTTATGTAATTTAAAGACACCAGTGGGGTCTTCCATTGACTATACTAATCAGATTTTTAAACAGGCGGAAAAATTTGTCATGAGCCGTCCAGAAGTCAACCATTATTTTGCGGCCATCGGCGGTTTCCAGGGAGGGCAGGTCAATCAAGGGATCATTTTTGTGACTTTAAAAGATCCTCACCAACGTCCCATTGTAGCGCCCAATACGCACCGGCTTTCGCAAGGGGAATTGATGGTGTTATTTCGTAAGGAACTCAATAAAATTCCTCACCTTAAAGCTTTTATTCAAGATTTGTCATTAAGTGGTTTTTCAGCCAAACGGGGATTCCCTATTGAAATGACGGTGCAGGGGCCAGATTGGGACAAACTTTGGCAATATGCCGATAAAATCCGTAAAGAAATGAGCAAAAGTGATTTAATGGTAGACGTGGACACTGATTATGAGTCTGGGGCTTCTGAGGTGCGCGTCGTTCCCGACCGTATCAAGGCCGCCCAGCACGGTGTTAGTGTGACTGATATTAATAATACGATCAATGCTCTAATCGGTGGGGAAAAGGTGGCCCAGTACACTCATAATGATAAACGTTATGACGTGAAGGTTCGTTTGATCCCCAGCCAAAGGGTCAAACTCAGCAACATCGACAATCTTTGGGTGTGGAATAACCGGGGCGAATTGGTGGCGCTTAAAGAATTAGTGCAGATTAAAGAGAAACCGACGGCAGTGACCATCACCCGCCTTAACAGGGAGCGCGCTATCACGATTTTTGCCAATACGGCGCCTAGTAAGTCCCAAGCGGCAGCTATGGCTGAAGCCTTACGGATCGCTAAGTCTATTTTACCGGAGGGCTACCATGCCATTTTTACCGGGAGTGCCAAGGCTTCGCAGGAATCCGATCAGGGGTTATGGTTTACATTTCTGTTAGGTATTGTGGTAGCGTACATGGTTCTGGCTTCTCAATTTAACAGCTATGTACACCCGCTGACGGTGCTTATGGCCCTGCCTTTTAGTATTTCCGGAGCACTGGTCGCTCTCTGGCTGGGGGGGCAATCGTTGAATGTTTACAGCATGATCGGTATCATCCTTTTAATGGGGATTGTCAAAAAGAACTCAATCTTATTGGTAGATTTTACTAACCAGATACGTGAGGAGGGTAAGGAGGTTCCTGAGGCATTGCTGGAGGCATGTCCTATACGATTACGTCCCATTCTCATGACCTCCTGCGCGACCATTGCGGCGGCAATACCACCGGCTTTAGCCATTGGTCCTGGGGCAGAAGTTCGGATTCCTATGTCCATTGCTGTCATTGGAGGCGTCATTGTCTCAACCTTTTTTACCCTTTTTGTCGTCCCTTGTGTCTACAGTGTGTTTGCCCGCTTCGAGTATCACAACAAGTAGCAAGAGCTACATAAAGATGTCCCTCTTACAGCAATGGCTTCTAAAAGTTGACTTTCGTTTGAATTAATTTTAGTAATTGGGCTATAATAACGGCCATGGATCGTTGCCTTATATTTGCCTGCGCGGGATTGCGTGCGCTGGCCATCAGTCTTTCCAGCATTATTTTAACTCTTTATTTGTCTTCCATTGGTTTCCCGGCGGGACAGATTGCTGTTGTGATTTCTTTAGGACTGGCCGGCTGTGCCTTAGGGACCCTTTTGGCCTCATTTTGCTCGGACCATTTTGGCCGCAGGCGTACAGTGGCCATGGTTGGTTTTTTAATGGCTTTGGGAGGAATAATTTTAACTTTTGTCCAGCAGCACTTGATTATTTGTCTCGCCGCGTTTGCCGGTATGCTCAATGGTATGGGCCGTGACAGAGGCATGGGCCTTACCGTTGAACAGGTCATGATACCGCAAGTGACGGACGATAAAAACCGCACCAAAACTTTTGCTTGGTATAACGTAATGGTGGATGTTTGTAATGCCGTTGGGGCATTGCTGGCAGTTTTACCTGCATTTTTGCGTACCCATTTGCTTTTTTCCACAATCAATTCTTATCAATGGACATGGGGGTTTTACAGTCTGTTATCTTTGGCGGCTGGATTGCTGGCTTTAAAGCTGTCCTCAAATGTTGAATTAAAACAATCCATTCCGGGCATAGTCCTTTCTAAAGAATCTAAAAACAAAGTTTTTCGCTTTGCAGGACTTATAAGTTTAGACAGTGTAGGAGGAGGTTTTTTGACTAATGCGCTTATTGGTTTCTGGTTTTTTAAGCGTTTTGGGGTAGATGAGACTTTTTTAGCACCTTTGTTTTTCTTTGCCCGTTTGGCCAATAGTTTTTCCCATTTGGCCTCTGCGTGGCTGGCCAAACGAATAGGCCTGGTCAAGACAATGGTTTTTACACATTTACCTTCCAGTCTTTTATTGATGACTGTACCGTTTATGCCGAATATATGGATAGCTACGGCCATTTTTATTATTCGTGAAGGGCTGGTGGAAATGGATGTACCGGCCCGACAGTCTTACATTGTGGCCATTGTTAAACAGCAAGAGAGGACTGTTGCCGCAGGCATTACCAATTTGACCCGATCCGTAGGTTGGGCGGTGTCACCTATGATTGCTGCCCCTTTAATGGGGGCCCTGACGCTTTCGGCGCCGTTGTTTATAGGTCCGGCACTTAAGGTGACTTATGATATTTGTCTGTATTTTTCTTTTCGGAACATTAAACCTCCTGAAGAACTAAAGACTTAGCTCTTTTATGGCACTTTTATTGATTTCTGTTATACTTTCCCCTTATGGTATTTAAAAAAATCAAAGATTTTGTGGTGGGCAAGGCCCTAAGCTTGCAGGATCAGGAGTTGGCCCAGAAAATGTCCCTGATTGCTTTTTTTGCTTGGGTCGGGTTAGGTGCTGATGGGCTTTCTTCCTCCTGTTACGGTCCCGAAGAAGCATATTTGGCCTTGAGCCCAAGCCACACACATTTAAGTATTTTTGTGGCTATTGCTACGGCTTTGACGGTTTTTGTGATCTCTTCTAGTTATAGTTTGATTATTGAGGTTTTTCCTCATGGAGGGGGTGGATATTTAGTGGCAAGCCGTTTGCTTTCCAGTAGTGTGGGCATGGTTGCGGGCTGTGCGTTGTTAATTGATTATCTTTTGACGATAGCGATTTCTTTAGCCAGCGGTACAGATGCTCTTTTTAGTTTCCTCCCCATAGAATACCAGGGCAGCAAGCTTGTTTTTTGTGTGGGTAGCCTTGTCCTCCTAACGGTTTTGAACCTTCGTGGCGTTAAGGAGTCAGTCTTGCCTTTAGTGCCTATTTTCCTGACCTTTATTGTGACTCATTTATTTATGATTGTTTATGCCATTTATATACACCTTAACCATGTCCCTGTCATTATTAATTATACTCAAAATGAAATCCATCAAACCTTTAGCCAAATAGGTTTATGGGGGATGATTTTTTTGATTTTAAGGGCTTACAGTCTTGGGGCGGGGACATTTACAGGGATTGAGGCCGTTAGCAATGGTTTGCCTATTTTGCGTGAGCCAAGAGTTCAGACTGGTAAACGCACTATGATGTATATGTCCATATCTCTGGCCTTTACTGTTTTGGGGCTTATGCTAGCGTATTTGATTTATGACATTGGCTCAGAACCAGGTAAGACGCTTAATGCGGTTTTATTTGAAACTGTCTCCCTTCACTGGGGGGGTGCCGGAAGGGCATTTGTCCTGGTAAGTCTATTGTCTGAAGCATTCATTCTTTTTGTGGCCGCACAGAGTGGATTTTTAGGAGGCCCTAGGGTATTGGCCAATATGGCCATTGACCGCTGGTTCCCGACAAAGTTCGCTTCCCTCAGTGACCGATTAGTCACGCAAAAGGGAGTGCTTCTTATGTCAGGTGCGGCTTTAATAACGATTTTGGCAACTAAGGCTTCGGTTAAATATCTTGTTGTTCTTTACAGTATCAATGTATTTATTACCTTTTCTTTATCACAATTAGGGATGATCCGTCATTGGTGGAGTACGCGCGGCGAAGTTAAAGATTGGATCAGAAGAATCTTGATTAATGGCATCAGTTTGGTATTGACCACTTTTATTTTAATTGCGGTAGTCATTTTAAAATTTCATGAGGGTGGTTGGGTAACTATGCTGATTACAGGATCACTCATTGCTGTGGCGGTTCTAATCAAACGGCATTACTTAGAAACAGCCAAACAACTCAGGCGCTTAAATAATTTAGTACAAGCGGCTTATGTTCCCATACAGGATAATGGTTCCCCTACAGTTAATCCGCCTTTAGACTCCAACTCCAAAACAGCTGTTTTGGTGGTCAATGGTTTTAACGGGCTGGGTCTCCACACGCTTTTTAATGTGATTCGTTTGTTTGGTAAAGAATTTAAGAATTTTGTTTTTCTTCAGGTGGGGGTCATTGATGCTGGTAACTATAAAGGGATCGATGATGTTAAAAGTTTGCAGCTAAAGGTCAGCCGGGACATCAAACGTTATGTGCATTTTATGAATGTACAAGGATGTTATGCGGAAAGTTTGATTTTAGTAGGTACGGATGTTGTTGATGAAATCGAGAAAATAAGCCCTGTTCTTCTACAACGTTTGCCTGGGGTCGTGTTTTTTGGCGGGCAGATCGTCTTTGAAAAAGAGTCCTTTTTAACTCGATGGTTACATAACTATACTATATTTTCTTTGCAAAGGCGTTTATATAATTACGGCATTCCTTTTATGGTCATGCCCATTCGAGTTTGATGTTGTTCCGTTCGTTTTGCCTTTAGCGGGGGGCTCAGGTGTTCATTTATGGCCAAATTAAAATTAGATTTGCATGATATTTACAGTGATGGGCAGACGATCGAGTTAGAACTTAACCGTATCGTTCAAGAGGCCGTTACCAAAAAGATTTCTTTGGTGGAAATTATTCCTGGCAAAGGCAGCGGCCAGTTAAAGAAAAGTGTTTTGCGTTTTTTGGAACAAAAGCACATCAAGGCTTTGTATCATCGTCTTGAGAAAGATGACAAGAACTTTGGCCGAATTTTTATCCATTTTAGGTTTTAATTTCATATGATTTATTGGATTAAAAAGACATTTAAGTCGTTTTATCAGGAACTTGTTTTGACCAATGATTCTCCTCAGAGCATTGCTTTGGGCTTTGGCTTAGGAGTTTTTCTTGGGATTTTACCTTTTACCGGTGTTGTGGCGGCCATGGCCATGGCATGGTTTTTCCGCCTGAATAAAACCGCAGCAATCTTGGGCAGTGTTTTGACTAATACTTGGTTGGGTTTCGTTGTTTTAGGGATATCCATTGACTTAAGTTGCAGAGTTTTACGACTAAATGACTATGATATACAGATAAAATTTCAACAGCTGGTCAAGGATTTTCGCTGGGCTAATTTTATGGATGTTTCTATAGTAAAGCTTATTGGCGCTGTTGCGTTGGGGTATTTAATAGTGAGTATTTTTTTGAGTTTGTTGGCTTATGGGGTCTGCTTGGGGGCCATTTATTATAAAAGGCTCTTGCGATAATTTTTCTTGTCATTTTTTTTGTCAAGGAATATACTGAAGACAAAATTTATAGGAGGGTCAGACGTTGGAAAGCCGACGACATTTGCGTATACGGCAGCTAATGGACGTCACATGGAGCATGCCTGGGGAGGATATCGCTGGGCAGGGCCAGATCCTTAATATCAGTTCCTCTGGTATTCTATTACAAATCGACAATAGCTTTAGACCTTTGGACAAATGTGTATTGTCTATTGATCCTGAGATTGGTGAGGAGAGGGTGCCTTTTTTAAATAAGAAGGGCAAAGTTGTTTGGTTCCGTAAGATCCAAAGCCCTCATTATCTTTATCGGTGTGGCGTAGAGTTTTTAGGAGATAAAACCACAGATAAACATTTAGATGATTGGATTGAAACTAAAACGGCACAACTAGCGGAAACTATGAGTGTCAGTATTCTTAATAATTACGTAGTTTAAAAAAGGAGTTGAATGTGGCGGAATCAGTTTTGAATCAAGAAGAACAAAAATTAAATGCAAACAACCAAGGAGAAGTGGATAAAGGACGTTTTTATTCCACAAAGCGTATCGTGGGTATTGTTTTGTCGATCCTCATGATTGGTTTAACAGCTTATGTTTTAAAATTACAACATGAAAACAATCAAATTCTGACACGATCCAGTGATTTGGCTTTGACTGCAGGGGCATCCCAAGCAAGCAACTATCGTTCTTATGTTAAACAGTATAAAGACACTAAGGCTCAACTAGAAGAAACGACCCATAAATTAGAAGCAGTGACCAAGGAATTGAATGATGTCACTGTTCAATTAAATGCCACCAAGAGCATGTTGACTGAGACTCAAACGATGTTGGCTCAAGCACAGGCTGAAAATAATAAATTAAAAGAAGATTTACAGAGTTTAGATGGTATTAAAGCTGGAGAAAATGTTCAAAATTTATCACAATTAGAAACTAGAATCGCTAGTTTAAAAGCCAAAAATGATCAAGACAGTACTGAATTGAAAGGCCTTAAAACACAATTGCGGGTTTTCCAGGCAGATTTTTCCACTATGGGAGAGGGCCGATCATTGATCTCGCTTTTCCAGAATAAAATCAGGTTGGTCAAAAACCGTATGCGTTATTTAGAGCAAGAAGCCCATCTCGCGAAGGTTGCTGCCCAAAAAGAACGTGATCGTATTGCCGCGCTCAATGGTAACAGTGGTTTCGTTGTCCGTAATGGCGCATTACAAAAACCTAACAATACTAATAAAACATTTTCTATTAATGTGAAAATGGTTCAGTAAATTGATGTTGGAAGGGAATAGTGGGGCGTATGAGATGATCTCATACGCCCTTTTTTTGGTGCGCCCGGCAGGGCGCACTTACTTGAAGGTGCAAGTCCTTTATAGGCCTGATAAGAGGAACTGTTGGCCGGACGGCAAGGGTGTCCATCACGAGGTGGAATCTGAAGGAAGCTGCAGGCAAAACGCTGGCCCGACGAACAGGAATCACATCGAGGCGGACATGCTGGGTGGAAGGCCTTTAGATTCAAAGCCCTAAATATCTATTGGAAGAAAACGGAGTCAAACTTTGCTCATGTGACCAGAAGCTTCGCAAGAAGGCCGCCATCGGAAGTAGTGGATGGAACCCACGAGTTATGGCGGGGCGGTTATATGGTGGAGGGGGAATAAACTCCAAAGCGTAAGAAGAAGAGAACGGAAACCGCGGTATACTGAACGGTATGTACGGTGGTGTGAGAGGATGGTGAGGGAACCTTCCCCTCCTACTCGATTATGAAAATTACAATCAAAGTCATTGCCGGGGCCAGAACCAATGAATTCAAGCGGGAAGGGGAATTAATAAAAATTTATTTAATGGCTCCTCCAGTGGAAGGGAAGGCCAATATAGCTTTAATAAAATTTCTGGCCAAACATTTCCAAGTAAGGCCTTCAGCCATAGAAATTCTAAAAGGATTGAAATCCCGTCATAAAATCGTTAATATAGATGGCATTTAATGGCCCTGTTTGCGGCCTACCTATATGAGGAGGAGTGATATATGTTCTTGGAAGATAAGATTGCGCAGGATTATGTGTCCGCTATGAAAGAACGTGATGCGTTTCGATCATCGGTATTAAGTTTTTTGCGTGCGCAGATTAAAAATGTAAAAATCGATAAACGCGTAGAAAAAGTGGTTGATGAGGAGATTATAGCGGTTATTAAGAAACAGATTAAGCAGCGACAAGATTCCATTACTCAGTTTACGGCCGGCGGGAGAACA
>JAJXTI010000072.1 GCA_021783915.1 bacterium | reverse complement strand
TCGTTCAGCAGGCTGTAAACATTACCCCTGTTAAGGCTCAAGATATTCATTATTCATAAAACCCCATATATTGTGGGTAAGGGCGGTTAAGTGTATGACCCCAATAAATTAATTGACCGTTCGGGGCAGACGTCTTACTATAAAAACATTCCTCATGCACACCACAGACACTAAAAACAGGATCATTGAATTCATCAGGACCCATGGGAAAGCCACCAACAAACAACTGCGGGAGCTGACCGGGATTACCCAGGTTGGGATTTCCAAACACCTTAAAGACCTTGTCGATAGCAGTAAAATTTACAAATTCGGCCAACACCCCAGGCACACCTACCAGTTGACCGCGCAGGAAGGCCATAAAATAATGGCCGAAATCAACAAGAAAACCGGGGTAGAAGAGGCCTTCAAGGGGCTTCAGGACAAGGTCAGGGCTGTCAATGAATCCCAAGAAATGCAAGGACAACTGGCCCAGGTCAATGCGGCCTTGAAATCCAAAATACTTAAAGAAATTACGTCCCAGGCCAAGGCGGACAAAGATATTCCGGAGAAGGTGTTGAAGGACATTGCCCGGAAGCTTACGAATGACAAAAAACCAACGGCGAAAGGTACAGTCGAGTGAGCGATTAGTCTTATAGTTTTCTATACTATTTATTATGAAGTAGTTATATTAATATTGCATCAAAAATGACAGTCAAATGAGCCTCAAATAGACCTCAAATGGACCTGAGAATTAAGGTGTAAGCCTCAAATGAGCCTAAAAATGAAGGTATGAGCCTCAAATGGACCTAAGAATTAAGACGTAAGCCTAAAATGAGCCTCAAAATGAAGATGTGAACCTAAAATGAGCCTAAAAATTGAAGGTATGAGCCTCAAATGGACCTGAGAATTAAGGCGTAAGCCTCAAATGAGCCTCAAAAAATAAAGGTATACATCTTTTTGGGAAAGGTCATTATGTCATTATCAGATGAAATATTGACATTTATTAAGAAAAAAGGGAAGGTAAGGCCGAAGGATTTAGAAACGGCGTTTAAGGTTTCAGATAGTACGATTAATAGGGTCCTTGTAGAATTATTGGCAAAGAAGTTGGTATGTAAAAGCGGCTTAAAGAGGGCGGTCATCTATGAGATTGGACCGGCAGTGTCCCAAGTTTCCATCACGCCACTAGAAATTAATACCAACAAGGGACCCTTGGCAAGCCCTGCCGACAGCGTGGCAGCAGGTCCCAATGAAGCCAAGCTTTCTTTGGCTGCCCGCGATGACGCCTCAGGGGCACAATCAGCACCAATTCCAAAAATAACAAGCAATGCCCAAGACGATTTGAACAAACAAACAGCGGGCCTTTGTGATGACGCGCGCGTCGATTTATTGACCTTCTGGTGCGGCAAGCTGAAAGTTGACCGGAAATCAGTCGCTGATTGGCACAACGGGATGTATGAATTTATGTTTAGCAATCCTTATGGCATGTACGCCATCCCCTGGGGGCCGGCCGGGAAGATGGTGAACATTTTGATGTGGGGCCTGGCGCTGGGTGGCGTTTGGTCCTGGGGCAGGGGCCCAAGCAGGCGAAGAATCGTTGTCCTGCTTTTCATCGCGGCCCTCACCGGTTTTTATCTGTACCATCAAATGCATCGTTGGCCTTTCGACCGAAACGAATTGGACCAAACGAAAACGGAATTGGCCCAAAGTCAAATGGTGTTGGACCAAACGAAACAACAATTGCGAAGCAATCAAAGTGAACTGGAGACAACGAAAGAACAACTCTCAAGCAGCCAAAAGGCGTTGGGCGAGGCCACGGGGCAATTGGCGGACAGTCAAAGCAAATTGAGCGCTGCGAGGGAGGGGGCGGCCAATGACCGCAGGGAGTTGGCCCGGATAAAGCAGCAGATTTCCGAAAGCGACAGTGAATTGGCCGGCGTAAGGAGCCAGCTTCGCCAGGAGCAGGACAAAGTCAAGGAATTGGAGGGGCGGGCAAAGCAGTTAAGAAATACCCCCGCGATGGCACAAGACGTCCGGCCCGTGGACCGGCAAGTCACCATGGACCAAATCGTGGTTTGGACCAAACAGGGCGTGCCCGGCGCGGACATCGTCAACCGCATCAAGCAAAGCGGTTCCAGGTACGCTTTAACAAGGAGTGATGTCGATTATCTTCGCAAGAACCTGGTCAGTGAAGAGGTGATTATGGCCATGCTGCCTGCCGCGGGCACAGCGGACGCGCCCGGCCAGGAGGGCCTGATGGGCAAGTTTAAGGATTTTTTATCATCAAAAATACAAAATTGGTAACTGTTGTGGTATACTCTTTTCTTCATGAAAATTCTTTTGACCAATGACGATGGGATTTACGCGGAAGGCCTTTACGCCATCTATAAAGAGCTCGCAAGATTCGCCGATGTGACGGTGGTGGCCCCCGAGAGTGAGCAGAGTTCTGTCGGGCATGGCATAACTTTATTTTATCCTTTATTTATGCGGAAAGTAAACCAGAGGGGGAAATTTTTTGGGTTCGCGGTCAGCGGTAAACCGGCGGATTGTGTGAAATTGGGGGTGGAAGTCGTCCTTAAGGGGCAGAAACCGGATTTGGTCATCTCCGGAATCAATTTTGGCGGTAATGACGGTTGCAGTGTGTTTTATTCAGGGACCGTGGCGGGCGCCCGTGAGGGGGCCTTGATGGGCATTGATTCCATGGCTTTGTCGTTAGATGTTTATGAAAACCCGGACTTTGGTCCATCCGCCAAGATAGGCGTAAAACTGGCCAGGTTGATTTATGAAAATAAATTGCCCAAAGGGACATTCCTTAATGTGAATGTCCCCCCTGGAAGAATCAAAGGTGTTTTGCCGACTCGCCAGGGTACGGATCCTATCCATGGTCAGTTCAAACAACGCCGCAATCCGCACGAAAAGAACTATTTCTGGATGACGGGCAAGGCCCCCAAACACATTAACGATAATTCCATAGACACGTACGCTTTAAAAAACGGTTATGTGACTGTGACGGCCCTGCGTTGCGGCTTGACCGACGAGTTTTTTAGGGACACATTGCATCACTGGAAGTTTTAACCGCGGAGACCTCGTGCTTTCAGAAGAAAACATTCTTAGTGCCAAGATTTTAGCCATCGACGATAATATCCTTAACCTTCAAATTCTTAAGAAAATCCTTTCTTCAGCAGGTTTTATAAATGTCACGATGTCCACAGACCCGACCAAGGCCAGGGATTTTTATCTGGACATCAATCCGGATTTGCTTCTTTTGGATTTAAATATGCCTGTCATGACGGGCTTTGAAGTCATGGCTGAATTGATAGCCAGCGTCCCTAATGATTATTTACCGATTTTAGTCCTGTCTGCCGAAGATGAAAGTGCCCGTTTAAAAGCTTTAGGGTGCGGGGCCAAAGATTTTTTACATAAACCTTATAGGGCCAGTGAGGTTGTGTTGCGCAGCCGTAATATCATTGAAGTCCGGCTTTTGTACCGACAGATAAAAATCCATAACCTGTCTTTAGAGTCTCAGGTGGAAGCGAGGACCGCTGAAATAAAACAGACGCGATTGGACGTTATCCGTCGTTTGGCCAATGCCGCTGAGCTCAGGGACACCGATACGGGCCAACATATTATCCGTATGAGCCATTATTGCGAGAAGCTCGCCTTGGCCATCGGTTTTACGCCTTCCCAGGCGGAAATGGTTTTAAACGCGTCCCCCTTGCATGACATAGGTAAAATCGCGATTTCTGATGCTATTTTGCTTAAACCGGGTAAATTGGATCCGCAAGAATTCGACATCATGAAAACCCACACGACTATCGGTGCCAGGATTCTTTCTGGAAGCAATTCGCCTTTTTTGAAAATGGCAGAAATCATTGCTTTGACCCACCACGAACGCATTGACGGCCACGGCTACCCCCGGCAACTAAAAGGAGAAGACATCCCATTGGTCGGGCAAGTCTGTTCTGTGGCGGATGTTTTCGATGCCTTGACCTCCGTAAGGCCTTATAAAAAAGCCTGGAGTTTTGAAGATGCCATAACAGAAATCCAAAATTGCAAGGGAAAAAATTTTGATCCTAAAATTGTGGATGCTTTTTGTGATATTCAAAATGAAATTCAAATTATTCGGGAGCAATACAGCAACCATCGTTAAATTTTTCTGTCTTCCATGTTTTTCCTTCCCAACCCGACACACCAGGAATTTTTTGTAGAGTAAAAAATTATGGCGAAATTTGTGGAAGGCCTAAGAGCGTATGGTAAAATAAATGAAATCAAAACGGCGCTCTTATTCAATGCGAAAATTTTCTATATTATCAATATTTATCTCTGTATATCTTGTGTGCGCTTGTTTGGCGTTCGCTGATAATCAAACTCCTGCTTCCAATAATTCCTTCGATAACACCCAAGAACGTATAGATAAACAGGAAACTGCTTTGACAAAAGCAAGGGCAGGGATGTTGTATCAACAGGCCTTGTCTTTGTACCGTCACAGGAAATATGCTGAAGCCAGAGATGGATTCGCTAGCGTGGAGAAATTGACACCAGGCTACAAATCCACCCGCGCCTATTTAAAATATATTGATAGGTATATGGCTAAACAACAACAAAGAGAACAACGGGAAAAGCAAAGGATTTTAGAGAAACAGCGCCAGCAAGAACAAGAATTCAGGAAAAAACAAGAAGAGCATCAAGAATGGGTGGAAGGTCAAAAAGCAAAAGAACAAGCTAAGCCAGGGGTGGTTACAAACCAACCTGTTCAAGAACCCCCTCCCAAAGCAACGCCAGTAAAAGATAATAAGATACAGCAGGTGGAGGAAGTCCAGCTTTTAGGGGAATTAGCAAGGAAATCCTCAATGCTTTATCAACAGATTTCCGCCTTAGCTGATGATAGAAGCACTGTGATTGCGAAGAAGAAATTGGCCAGAACGGAAGAGGTTCTAAGCAATTTGGAGCAAGAAAAACAAAAAGCTTTGATACAGATGCGTGAAAATGAACAACGTCGGCATCAGCAAGAGCTCAAAGAAAAAGACAAATTCCGCCTACAACAGGCTCAGCAGGCTTATGATGAAGCCATTAATTTATTAAGGACAAAAGATTTTGACGGAGCAAAAAAGAAATTTCTTGAGGTAGAAACGATTCAACCCAATTTTAAATCCACACATGACTATTTAAGCAACATCAATCAAAATAGAGATAAAGTGCAACAAGAAGCTTTTGCCGAGAAGACGCGTGAAGATGAAAGAAAATCCGAAGAAGAACGGGAGAAGGTCAGAGAGCAAGAGATTCAAAAGAACGCCCAAGATCAACAACAGCACAAAGAAAAACAAATTCAGGAACGACAACAGCTAGCCCAAATAGCCCGACAGGCGGCTAACATTAATGATGATATCCTTAAGTCAATCAAAGCCAAGGATTACTTAGGTGCCAAAGCAAAATTTGATGAGCTTGAGACAACTATGGAAAATTTAAAGGACCTTAAAGAAATCATGTCCCATGAGAAAGAAGAGGAAAATTTAGCTAAACTGCAAGCCAAGCAACAGCAGCAAATGGAACAAGAAAAGCAAAGAATTTTGAAAGAGAAACACTTGTTCGGGGACAGTAAACAAGGCTCCAGACAAGAGACTTGGCAGGCCAAAGAAGCCCAGCTATTCAAGGAAAAGGAAAACAGGCGCCAACGGGAAATCATTTTTCGTCAAGGGCTTGATTTATACAGGGCGAAGAAGTATCCCGCAGCCAAAATTATTTTTGCTGATTTGGCATCCCAAGGCGACAGCAGAGCTAATCCATATTTGAAGAAAATAGATCGTTTAATTCATGAAGATGTTATTAAAGCGAATAATTATCAGGAACGTGAACGTTCGGACTATTTAGCAGATAGACTTCGTCAGCAGCGGCTTAAGAGTGTCATAGAAATTCAACAACGACAGCGTCAAAAGCAATTGACCCAAGAATTGGAAAAGCAAAAGAAAATATTCGAACAGGAACGCCAGCAGGAACAACGTAGAATACAAATGTTAAGGACGGAAGAACGGCAATGGCAACGTTTAGATGCGCAGCGTCAACATATGGAGGCTAAAGTTCACAGACAAAAGGAAGAGTATCATTTCAGAAAAGTTCAACCTGCTTCGGTGAGGTCGTCTCAAGTGGAAAGTCAATCTCATGTCAATGTTTCTTCTTCGGGGGGCTTTAAGCATGTTACTCCGGTGCAGAATGGACAGTCCAAGGAAGATTTACGAAAGCAAAAAGAAGAAGCGCGCAAGAAATTAGAGGAGCAGCGTAAACAGGAAGCTGATCAAAAAGATAAAGACCGTCAGAAAAAGACACAGGACTTAAAGGACAAGAAAAAGCAGGAGATTAAGCAAAAAGAAGAAGCGCGCAAGAAAGAAGCAGAGCTTCTTAGGCAGAAAGCGGAACAGAAAGAAAAAGAATCCCTAGAAAAACACAAAGCGCAAGAGCAGGCCCATCTAGAAGAACAGCATAAAATTGAATTGGAAAAAGACTTGGAAGAGCGCCAAAAGAAACTTGAAGAGGAACGCAGAGTCATTCACCAACAGTTAAATAATGGGGTTGAAGCTATCTATCGAAATGCTTTAAGACTTTATAGATCTGGTGATTATCAAGCGGCAGCCGTACGTTTTTCCGATGTTCAGGATTTGATCCCAAATTATAAAAATGCGGGTGAATATCTTAAAAAGTCCCAGGCCCGTAATAAGTCAGCGACATCTTTACCTGTGGTTTCTAAAACTTTGGCCTCTCCTGAGGCAATCAATAATCCACAAAATGCTACAAAATCTGCACAGAAAGACGAATTATCTAAGGCATTAGATTTATTTGAAACCAATAATATCAAATAAATGAGATGGCAAGTCAAGCTTTTAACCACTTAACCGGCCAAAAGAGTCCCTATTTGCTTCAGCATGTGGACAATCCGGTGGATTGGTATCCGTGGGGTACCGAAGCTTTGCGGAAAGCCCAAAGTGAACACAAACCCATTCTTCTTTCTATTGGTTATTCTACGTGTCATTGGTGCCATGTCATGGCGCATGAGAGTTTTGAAAATCAAAGCATTGCTGGCGTTATCAATAAACATTTTGTAGCTATTAAGGTGGACAGGGAAGAGCGGCCTGATTTGGATCAGATTTATATGAGCGCAATAACGGCCATGACTGGCCAAGGCGGATGGCCTTTGACAGTGTTTTTGACCCCTCAAGGCAAACCGTTTTATGGAGGTACGTATTTCCCACCTTTTGCCAAATGGGGTAACCCGGGTTTCATGGATTTACTTAATACAGTTGCACAGGCATGGGAAAACCAGCATGAACAAATTTTATCTTCCGGTGATGAGATCACTCAGTTGTTACACGCACAGACACAAAGATATACGGCCTCTTCACAAATGCCTAATGCATCAATATTGGATGCGGCTTATCATCAGATATCCAGCCAGTTTGATCGACAAAATGGCGGTTTTGGCGGCGCACCTAAATTCCCCCTGGGGCATCAGTTGTCATTTTTATTGCGTTATTATAAACGTAGTAAAGATACGAAGGCCTTGGAGATGGTGGAAGCCACTTTAACAGCGATTGCCCGAGGGGGCATTTATGATCATTTAGGTGGAGGTTTTCATCGTTATTCGACGGATGCGCGTTGGCATGTGCCCCATTTTGAAAAAATGCTTTATGATCAGGCCCTTTTAACCAGGGCTTACTTGGAATGTTATCAATTGGCAGGGAATACCCAATATGTCGGTGTGATAAGGCAAACTTTAGATTATGTCTTAAGAGACATGCAACAGCCCCAAGGAGGGTTTTACTGTGCCGAAGATGCCGATAGTTTGGCCTTTGAGGGTACGCATAAAAGTGAAGGGGCTTTTTATATTTGGTCACAGGCAGAAATAGTACAGATACTAGGGCTCAAGGATGCGGAGATTTTTTCTTATGCTTTTGGCGTACAGTCCCAGGGCAATGCCCAGTTTGATCCTCATGGAGAGTTTAAGGGGAAGAATATTCTATATATGACCCATTCCTTACAAGAGATTTCCGGCCATTTTAATATAGATGTTGCGCAGGTTCAGGAAATATTGAACAGAGGACAACATAAGCTTTTTGATTATCGCAAAAATCGCCAACGGCCTCATTTAGATGATAAAATATTAACAGATTGGAATGGGTTGATGTTGGGGGTTTTCGCTTTTGCCGGAGCGGCCCTCAATGAACCAAGCTATGTCCTTGCAGCCAAACGGGCGGCAGATTTTGTATTGGCCAATTTAAAGGGGCCCCAGGGACGTCTTTTGCACCGCTGGCGTCAAGAACAAGCGGACATTTTAGGGACTTTGGAAGATTATGCTTTTTTTATAAATGGTCTTTTAGATTTATATGAAGCTAGTTTTGATCAGAAATATTTTATTGAAGCTAAAGTTTTGGCAGCTGACATGGTCCATCTATTTGAGGATAAGGAGAAGGGAGGTTTCTTTTTGACGGCACAGGACACCCCTGATCTGATTGTCAGACCCAAAGATGTTTATGATGGGGCCTTGCCTTCGGGGAATTCGGTTGCGGCTTATGGGTTGATAAGGCTACATTTGTTAGGCTTAGAGGACAAATGGCTTTCTCCCGTGGAGAGATTGTTTAGAATATTTTTTACTTCCATTGAAAAAGCCCCTTCTGCTTATTCTTTCGCTCTTTGCGCCTTGGATTTTTATTTAGGGCCGTCATCGACCATTGTGCTCGAAGGGGCCATGAATGATTCAACACTTGCACAAATGAGAATAGTCGTGTATAAACATTTTATCCCGAACAAATCGGTATTCTTACGTTTGTCGCAGTTACCAGTAACCGCTTATGTTTGTCAGGGAAATGGATGCCAAAGACCAACCCAGACAATTTCCGAATTAGAAAATCAATTACTCCAAATATAAGGAGGATTTCGTGCGAGCTATCTTTATAGGGCTTTTTATCATTGCTTTTTTGGCGGGCATTGCGGCGAAAACAATGAATAATTCTTCAACGAGCTGG
>JAJXTI010000071.1 GCA_021783915.1 bacterium | reverse complement strand
ATGGATTCCAAAAAATGATCTATGTTCTGGCTGCCGGCGCCCTGGCGGTATTAATCATAGGCGTTTATTTTATTAATCTATTTATGAAAGAAATGAGGCAAATATCATGAATAAACCCACATGGATTACCCGGCTAAAAACCAAATGGAACATCCAAACCGACCGCGATTTCTGGATGATCATCCTCACTTTTTCTCTAGCGGGCATGTTCATCACGTTCGCACGCAGGATCATCTTTCACCTAGTAGGCATTAAAGCTACGACCCCTCTTTGGGTAAAAGTCGTACTTTACATCCCCCTTGTCCCTCCGTCCTATTATCTGGGGCTTCTTTTTTTCGGTACCGTCCTGGGACAATTCGCTTTTTTCTGGGAATGGGAAAAAAATATGCTGCGCCGCCTGCGCCTAATTCGATCTAAAAAACCTTCTTAACCCCTTGGAGTTAGGAGGGTATTACGTAGAGCATTAAATAAATCAGCACTCCGGTCACGGAAACATAGACCCAAGTAGGATAAAGCCAGCGGGTGATTTTGATGTGCTTAGTGAATTCCCCCCTTAAGGCGTGGCGGATAGCCATGATGATAAACGGCACTATCAACACTGCCAAGGGTGTATGTGTCCCTAAAATAAAGAAATAAATCCCCCTCTTTAAGCCGTGGCCTTGATAGCGCGTGAGGATATGGGTTGTGGTATGATAGTACACATAAGCGCATAAAAACAAAACCGAAGAAGAAAAAGCGCAGATCATAAGTTTTTTATGCTGATTGTGGTCTTTACGTTTAATGGCAAAAAAACCCAGGACCAAAAAAACACCGGCCAGGGCGTTTAAAAAAGCGTTGATGGTTGGAAGAAGCGGCAGGTGCATAGATTGCGTTTACCCCGATTTTAAAAGTTGTCTTAAGTCCGTGATGACCTTGTCAAGGCTTTTGGTATCCGAGCTGTCATAATAACCGCGTATTTTCCCCTCTTTGTCCAACAAAACAAAATAAGGACTGTGGAAAATAGGGTCTTTAATGTCCCCCAATTTAAAGGAATTGACCACCACCCTGGTCATGTCCTGCCGTGATCCGGTCAAAAATATCCATCGGTTAGTGTCCGCGTGAAACTTCTGAGCGTATTTCTTTAAAACTTCAGGGGTATCCTGTTCAGGGTTGACCGAAAAAGACACCAACCGCACACCTTTATAAAATTTAAAGGCCTCCTGTAAATGCCCCATATGGGCACTCATCATGGGACAAAGGTTCCCGCAGGTCGTAAAAAAGAAATCCGCCACCCATATTTTCCCACGAAGGTCCTTTAAACCGAACTTTTGGCCGTTGCTGTCAGTTAGGCAAAAATCATTGACCTGCCCATAAACACCCAACGCGGGGACGGAGGGCAGGCGCAGGTACAAAATTAACAGAAAGACTGCGGCAATAACGAAAAAAACTTGAATAATAAGGAATTTTTTAGAGAACATTGTCAAAAATTATAAATAAAAACAAAAGTGGCAAATAAACGACTGAAACCAATAAAATCTTACGCGCGGTAAGATTAGAAGGGGAATGTTGGAACTGCCAAGCATACCATAAAAAAACCACCCCCAAAAACAAGGCCCCAAAAAAATAAATCCTTCCCGACATGCCAATCATCGAAGGGACAACGGAAAACCCGATTAACGCGCAAGTAAAGGCCATGATTTGCGCGAGAGTAAAACGGCTGTCCGGGTAGACCACCGGAAGCATCTTAAAACCGGCCTTTTTGTAATCGTCTTTAAACATCCAAGAAATAGAATAAAAATGTGGGTGTTGCCACGTGAAAAGGATAAAAAATAAAACCCAGGCCTCAATCC
Source organism: bacterium (assembly GCA_021783915.1). Lineage (GTDB taxonomy): Bacteria > Omnitrophota > Gorgyraeia > Zapsychrales > Fredricksoniimonadaceae > JACQCF01. The sequence continues at coordinate 7,295 of JAJXTI010000071.1, read as the reverse complement.
CTAAATCTCCCCTAGCCGCAGCCCATCCTCCCATCGGAGGGATTGCCCCGGGGATTGCTCCAATCGTGGTATTAAGCCAGCTCATTTTCTTCATGGGCGTATAAACCAGTACATACAAAAAAGCCGTCAGCAGGCTCAAGAAACCCGTCAAAAAATTCACACAAACGCACAAAACAATCAAACCTATTAAAATAAGCGACACTCCAAACCCCAAAGCTTGAGCGGGGCTGATAAGCCCTGAAGGTATCGGCCTGTTTTTGGTCCTGTTCATTAACGCGTCCACATCGCGCTCCAGGTAGTGGTTAAGCGTCCCCGCCCCCGCGCAAGTCAAACTCGCCCCCAAAAGCGTATAAAATAATAGTTCCGGATGATGGAACCCGCCGTCCCCAAAATAAAACCCCAGGGCCGTGGCCACCAAAACCAGCCTCATAATACCGGGTTTGGTCAATTCTATATATCCATTTAATTTCTGTCTGTTCATGGGCTTTTAAGTTGCTGGCCAAACGCCCCAAAAAAACACGGACCGGAGCGCAATAATAAAATGAAGCTCAAGGCAAGAACAACGGCCCCCCCTGTAACGTGAAAAGTGGTGACCACGGCCCCTTTTTTAAACAACACTGTTGAAATACCAAGCATGATTTGAATGGCTATGCTTAAGTTCAGCCAGAACAAGGCCTTCATAATGAGAGGCCTGTTTAAATATTCTTGATAGGCCAGCCAATTGACATATATCAAATCCAACAAAATAAAAAACGCCCAAACGCGGTGTAATAAATGGATCCCCACCTGCTTCATCGTGACGGGATCTAAATTGTTCTCAAAACGCCAGACATTGATACGATCCAGCATGGCTTGGTTCATGGTCGGAATGATGCTGCCCCCCATGGTCGGGAAATCAGGGATGGCCAGCCCCGACTGTGTGTGGCGCATCCAATTGCCTAAAATCAACTGGATGTACACCATGCCTGTCAAGACAAGCACGGCGCGTACCCACGCGCCGCCGGCCATATCGTTTTGCTGCCGCCTTTGATGATGTTCAACGGACAGTCCGTAAGCTATCATAATCATAATCAATAAAAATGTCTGCCCCAAGACCCCATGCATCATGGACAACCATACAGGCAGAAAATATTTGACGGTAAGCCCCCCTAAAACACCTTGAATCACCACGGCCAAAAATGCCACAAGACCCATGCGTTTAAGCCATAGGCTGACTGTAGAGCGCCACAACCAGATACATAAGACAAGGGTCAAAAGCCCCACCAAAGAAGCCAGCATACGATGAGTGTGTTCGTACTTGATCCCACCGACCATTTGGTCCAGGGGGAAGAAAAACATGAACTTGCCATAGGTCGTCGGCCAATCGGGGACGGACAAACCTGAATCCGTACTCTTGACCAATGCCCCTAAAAAAATCAAAAGCAGCGTCAAAAAGCAAAGAAACTTAGAAAAACGTCTTAAGGCGACTGATTGAGATTGCATAATATTTTTAAGGGGCCCTTTCTACCCCGTCTCCATGAAAATTTCAGACCTACTCAGGAGACCCCCACACAACTGCGCTTTGGCAACCGCATCACCGGTATAGAAAAACTATGAATGACGTCCTTGGCATTAGGAACTGTCAAATCCAGCCCCAAAGGGTTGCTCTGTAGGTCGACGAATTTAATGTCTGTCTTCCCGAATTTACCGTCTTTGCCCGGGTAATGAAAATTCCAGGCAAACTGTTCGGCCACGACCCTGATTTCCAAAGCGTCCGGGCGGTTGGGAAAAGCATTCACCTTCTCGACCCAAAACGGAATGGAAAAACCGGCCAATAAAATCACTTCCGCACTAATGACCCCTATCTCAATCAAGCTGGTGATATAGGTTTTGACCCCCGTATAATCGCCTTGGGGTGGCCCTGCGGTTAAACCGTAAAAGCGCGGTGATAAAAAAACACCCAGCCAACAAACAGGACAAACATCAGGCCGTGAACCATGTAAATCATCTGGTCGATTTCATACGCATGGGCGGAAGCCTCAATTGGCAAACCTAAATTCATACGCCCCTAATCTTCGGCGTTTTAGTGTGAAAACTTTTGGTTCTTCAATGTTCTTTTACGAATATTAAGGAACAGCATCCCAAAACAAAACAAGACGGTGGATATAATGGCCAATAAAGCGATGATGCCATAGTTATACCCGTGTGTCAAAGGTGAATTGGGATCTCCGAAACAAACAGAACAAAAGACCATTTTATAGAGCCCTCACTTTCTTGATAAATTGTGCCCCGTAAATAACCAGGCCAACGGTCGCGGCCAGGGAACAGTATCCCAAGGCCGAGTAACCGTGGGCCAGGGCCCATAAGCCGAAAATCAAGGCCAATAAACAGGCCGCGGAAACAAGAAACATATGGATATTTTTAATCCCCATGGTGGCTCCCTTCTTTCTGGTCCATCAACAATTGTTTAGAAATATCTGAGACAAAAACAAAAGCCCGAGCACAAACCATAACGGCACATGTAAAACAGCAATGGCTATCCCAATTAAAGTAATGATCGACAACGCCAAAAAAAACTTCTTGTATGTCTGACCATCAGGTCAACGTCTTGGGAACTGGAACTCATGCCTCTCCTTGGGCTGGTTCTAAACTCGCCTTGCAAATCAACAAAATGCCAATAAATACCGGCGACCTCCTGAAACGGCGCTGCCTTCTTTAAACATCCTGGAACCCTGCCCCCATAAATAACCGTTGACGGCCGTCCACCGATGATATGCAAGGCATGCAGGCCGGTCATCGTAAAATAAATGGTCAGGAACGTGTTGGTCGATGGAAAATGATGGTGAGTGGATTCCATATAATAAAGAAACCGAAATCCATTTCTTAAACTGGCCCGAGTTCCCCTGCTTTGCCCCCACCCACGCGAACACAACGGCGACACTGGAGAAAACCAAAATAAAAATATTCAAAGCAGCCAAGGGGACGTTTAAAGGACCTTCCCCCCTGGGCCAATGCGCTGTGCCTGAACGAAGCAAAATATAAGAAGAAAACAAGGCCCCAAAGAGCACGATTTCCGAGGCCAAAAATAACCTGATGCCCAAGGTGGCGTTATTAAACCCTGTATCCGGTCTTTCTTCAACTATGTAAGGTATTTGCATGACTGCTATCCCTCTTTTTTGAATTGAGGACTGAAATCTTTTTTAGTGCCCGGAACGCTGTATTCATAAGGCCCGCAATAAATTTCTACCGAATGCTCAAAATTACCGTGCCCAAAAGGCGTCGGAACCGCCCATTCCAGCGCATCATAAGCACCATGCAAAAAAAACAACCACAAAAAAACAACGCTGTAATGCCGTATTGCAGACCAATGATTTTATGATCCGTGGAAAAGATGTATTGACGCCAAAAGGGTAATTGATGTTGCCCGTGTTCGTAGACGTGTGACATAATTTTGGAGTCCCTCAATACGCACCCTATGGAAATTAGCTTTTATGGGGCGCAGCAAAAGAAAAATCAACGGTCTGTGTACCGCCATTGGTAACCGTAACTGTCGCTGTTTTGGTGCCTAATTTTTCATGCCAGGCCTCGATTTCATAGGTCCCGGCGGGCAAGTCCTTGATTTCGAATTTACCATCGGCCTTGGTCACGCTGAAAAACGGATGAGACATGACGGCCAGCCAGGCATTCATCCAGGGATGGACGTCGCATTTGATGGGGAACATGAATTCCGGTTTATCGAAAGTTTTTTCCACTTCCGTGCGAAACTTAGGCATGGCCATGTTGAATTCCGGGTTAACCTTACACATGGCGTGCACATTGTGCAAGGTACCATCGGGATTAAGGATCCTGAGTTTTTGGCCCACCATCACAGCCGCCACATGGGGGCTGTAGTTACAACCTTTTTGGTTAATGACCACAGCCTCCGCTGGAGCGGGATAATCCGTCTTGCTTAAACCGCTTTTAACATACACGAATACGTTGCCCATGGTGTTGCCGTCACCCAAAACAAGCATTTGAGGGTACACGGAACCGTTATGGGAGGCAGAACAAATAGGATCGGCATCCATATTAATGGGTCTAAAATGGGGTACTTGCCCTTCAAATTTGACTGTCCCGGTTATGGTCCCATTAGCTAGAGCATTGGCGCAAAGACCCGCGCTCAAAAGAAGCCCTAATATGAAAGAAAAAAATTTGTAAACAGACATATCCACACCTTCCTTTTCTCACGATACGCTATTTAAGAATGGCATCAAAATACTACAGCCTCATAAACTTGTCAAGATTACCTTTTAATATCTCATTTAAGTGACATAAGTCACTTAATTACATAACCCATTGCAATTTTAAGGAATGGGAACTTTTTAAACAGGCTTGGCGCATTCATGGGCTTGGGAGGGCATTTTTACGACCAATCATAAGAAATACGGAAAACTCCCGCATGACCCCATCACTTCCGGTCTTGGCCACCCGGGCCGCTTGAATATCACGGACACCTTCAAACCCGGCCTCTTTAAATAGGCCGTGCAAAGCCGTTGTATCAAACCCATGGTGAAACACGCCCGTATGGTCATCATGAAACTTACCGTTGTCAATGTTCAAATCAGCTAGGCAGAGATGTCCCGATGGGTGTAACATTTGGTAAAATTGCCCCAGAAGGGACCTGACGTCTTCGATATGGTGCATCGTCATGCTGCTGACAATTAGATGGTATAGGCCTGATAGACGTCCACCTTTGTCCATATCGATGTGATGGACTTCTACTCCACCCAGGTTTTTCTGGACGATCTTTTTTCTAAAGACCTCCAGCATGCCCTGTGAACTGTCGAAACCCGTTATGGAACGGACCAATGGACACAATCGCAGCGTCAGCAAACCTGTCCCGCAGCCGAAGTCCATGACATCCATAGTGGGCAGCAATTCGATTTCCCGCGACAGGCTGTTAAAAACATCATTGGCCAGCTTGAGCCGTAAGGGATTATCATCCCAAGAGGCCGCCCCTTTATCAAAGTCCCTTTTTTCTTTCTTCATATCGCATTGTTTACAATATGTCTGCTATCTGCGGTTAAAATAATCCCTGATGAGGTAAGAGTTGATATTATTAATGTCATATTTTATACCTCTCCTCTCTTCTATACGCTCTTAATATGGGCAAGATTTGAATATTTTACCCCTAAAGGCTTTATTAACAAAGTGAAAATACTTACCCTAAGTATAAAAATGATTATGGTTTGGATTTGAGCAAAACATTTAATGTTTCCATCGTACCAAACGATGGTGGTAGGCTCCAAACACCTTTCAAGAAGAGCATAAGCGGTAAATTCCTTGTGTAAGTCGGTGAGCTTCAATATTCCCTGTTGCTTCGACGGCGTAAGGTCGTAAGTCATGGCAACGGTGACTTACAGGCAAGAGACTGTAATCCGACGGCTACTTTGCAGGAGGAAGTTGAAAAACTGCTCGTCGAGCAGTTTTATAAAACTCTCAAACTTAGAAAAAACGCGCCTGACAAGAGTCGAACTTGTAACCCTCAGTTCCGTAGACACTCAAGTCTTACTAAATGCGCGACGTTAACTGCTCTTTTTGCCGTCGGAAAAGGCTAAAAACCTGCAAGCCTTCTCCTTTCGTGTTACTTTGGTTGAACAAAATTATGTGACTCATTCACATATTCTATTATATAGATATATCCATTTTTTCGATAAAGCTGATTAAAATTACATCAAAAATTCAGCTACAAATATCTTCCTGTAAATAGGATTAACTTGATGCTGGCGCACTATGGCTCGATTGGGCAAGGCCAAGAAACAGGCGCAAATCAGTCATTGGCTGAATATTGATAATGACTGGAACAAAACCAGGAGTATTTCGTAACTGTTGAAGCATGGCAGGGTCAAGATAAAATTTAATAGCTTCTCCACTATTTTGAATTTCTAAAGGCGTTTTATTAGCGGTAAAATCAATACCACCATTCTTAACTTCATTAAATAGCGATTTCTTTTCATGTTTGGAAAGCATAGCTCGGTCAGCTTCAGCTTTTTTTATCGCATCAGGGTAGTTTTCTTTATGAAAAAGAACAACATTTTCTGGTATATCAATGACACCCCTGGGTGGTAGCTCTCCAAAAATTGACTCATAAAATTCCTTCGAGAGCCGATTAATGTCATCGTTATGCAGAGTCATTGAAAATTGAAAAAGAACAGGAAATTGATGTGGCGGGTCAGTGTCATACTCCCACTGCGCATAAGTATGAGGAATATTATCTCGCACGGCCTGCATTTCAATTTTCGTTAAATCACGACGCTTCTTTTGTTTTTCTTTATTCACTTCCTGCGAGTATAAAAAATCACGAAATCCAAGGTCGTCAAAAATAAAACCCGTTATTAGTCTTTCTGATACAGAATAATTTTCAGAATCCTGACTGGTGGCTCCTCCTAATGATGAATACGAAATAAATGATAAAAAATATTTTGCATCTTGCGCATAAGCCAGTTGAGCAGATATCCCAGCCATTTCTTGTTTTATCCGATACAACAATCGTTTGTCGTTGGGGTCATTCTTAATTGAAAGAAATTTCTTGTTTATCTCTGGTCGTTTATTGAAAGCTTCATCATAAGTTCCTTTAAGAATACTTGAATCAGTCAAGGCATGGGCCAATTCATGATATAAAACTTCACTCAATATCGCTCTAAAAATTCTTTCAGGCGACCAATCTTTAAATACATCTGCGGTAAGCTTATCCTTCAAATACTTTGGAGACGAAGCCTCCAAACCTATACTGGCCACCTCCCTATTTAAATCGCTTACATCAATAAGAACAAAATGGTCATTTTCAATAGAAATGGTCTCGGTGTTTGGATTGAGTCGGTTCTTCCTTAAAAAAATAAAACGCACATTCTTCCCATTTATATTAAATTGCTGTTCGGTTATAACTTCGGGCTTACTTAAAATTGCCATGAGTCTCATTTCATTGTATAAATTCGTCGCCTCATAAAGTCGGCTTGGCAAAAAACTTCCTGCGTATGAAGGATTATCTTTTTTAAAACGGTTGACCAATCTATTTAACTGCCGCTCGTCTACATTCATTTGAAAACCATGCGCAACCTGATAAATTGCACCCGTAAGGTTGCCTCCATTGGGAAAACTCCACTGTAAAGCCATACGGTTCGGTTCTCTAACCCATTTTTGGTCGAATAAAAAATCGGCAGGAGAAGTATGTTGAGATGGTACTTCCCTTGAAGGAAGCATTTTTTTACCTTCTGAACGAACTTGAGGGCCATCCCCTTTGTTGACTAAAGTTAATCCAACGGCAATCAGATCGGAAG
>JAJXTI010000070.1 GCA_021783915.1 bacterium | reverse complement strand
ATCTAGGCACATCATCAGGGTATCTTTTGGAGGCAATGGTTCCTTTACGTTCGGAATATTTGAACATAAAAGCGGAATCAAACTCCACCTCCTGCACGATCTTCATGGTATCTTCAAACTCTTCATCGGTCTCGGTCGGAAAACCGACAATAATGTCCGTCGACAAACAAAGCCCGGGGATCCGGCCGCGCATTTTATCCACCAATTTCAAAAAATCCTCCCTGGTATAGGTACGGTCCATCAATTCCAGCACACGGTCATTGCCCGCCTGCAATGGCAGATGGATTTGCTTGCAGATCTTGGGGTTATCGGCCATCACATCAATGAAACGGTCAGGAAAATCTTTAGGATGCGGGGAGGTGAAACGGATACGCTTGATGCCCTTGACTTGTGCGACAGCTTCCATAAGATAGGCAAAATCATAATCCTCATAACGGTAAGAATTCACGTTCTGGCCAAGCAAGGTGACTTGCTTAAAGCCTTCATCCGCCAGGCGCTTAACTTCCTCCACCACGTTTTGTGGGGAACGGCTGCGCTCCCGGCCTCGCGTGTAAGGCACCACGCAGAAGGTACAAAAATTATTGCATCCGCGCATGACGGCAATCCACGCATTAACCCCTTCCTTGCGGCTGGGATACACGTCCGAATATGTTTCAAACTCGCTTAAGGTGACATCATAGCCTTTTGGGCCGTCAAGGGCGGCTTCGCGGATCAAATCAGGCAGACGTTTATAGCTGTCCGGCCCGGCGATAAAATCAATCTTCAACGAACAATCTTCCAACAATTCCTGGCGCAAGTTGGTGACCATGCAGCCCAGCAAGCCAATCATCACCGGTTTACCTCGGTGGTCATGACGGATCTGATGCACCCGGCCGTAAATCTTGCGGTGCGCGTGTTCACGGATGGCGCAGGTGTTGAGCATCACAATGTCCGCCTCACTCTCGTGAGGCACGAAATCATAATTCTCCTTACGCAAAATCGACCGCACGAGTTCGGAATCATACTCGTTCATTTGACAGCCGTAGGTAGCAATATATACGGTTTTTGGGAAGCCTCTGTTACTACTTGAGTTAGGTTGCATTTTAGTTCTTTCCAGTACTGGGCGAACGGTTGATAAAACGTGATTTTAATTATCTTCTTGTTTTTAATCAAGATTTCTTTAAAGACAAATTGGAACAGTTCTTTTTTGGTGATTCGGTCAACTTCGGCCTTACTTTTATCAAAATTCTCCAGGAGCATTTTAAGCCTCTTTTGGTAGGTTTCAGAACGCTCCTTTTTCATCAAGTCTACATTGACCCTATTGAGTTCGACTTTTAAAATATTCTCGTCTCTCCTTAAATCCAATGCTTCGTTATTATATACTTCTTCTGCCAGAAGATTCGATTTAAAAGTCTTATACAGCTTCTTTTGTTCTTCATGGTTTTCAGTCAACTTAGATTCAAGTTCGGCTTTTCTGACTTTAAGTTGTTCGTTATTTTCAACGCCGTTCTCCTTTTAACAGTCATCTATTTAGGTTTAAGTCTATTCCCCTAAAATTATTTATAAACGGGTCGCTGTGGAAAAATACATGAAAAAATCCCCGCAACTTTTATGAAGCAGGGGAAAAATATAAAGCCAACCAATGAACAAATCACGGGCTGGCAACGTAATATTAGGATTTCTGGAAGGAATCAAATGTAACCCGCAAGTAATACATGAGTCGTAGCAAATTTTTCTTCTTTAGCCTTTGGCTTAATAATAATCTCAACATTTCTGTCCAGGGCGTTCAATAATTCAAAAAGATGGTCGAGCGAAAACATGCTCAATTTGCCATTCATAAGACAGGATACTTTGGATTGAGGAATGTCCAGAACCTCTGCGGCCTGCTTTTGGTTCAAGCCCTGCTCTTTAATAATCTCCGTAATACGGGACATGATTTGGGCACGAGCCAACACCCTTTCTGGATGAGGCAGGCCAATATCGGCAAACACATTACCACTTCCCCTATGTATTTTTTCTTTTGTGCTCATATCCACCTCACTTATAATGCGACTTGTAATCTTCTTCCGCCGCTTTCAACCGTTGCTTTATCAAATCAATTTCATGTTGCGGGGTTTTTATCCCGCTTTTTGACTTCTTCTGGAAGCAATGTAAAACATAAACGACTTTGGCAAATTTTACCGTATAAACCGCCCTGTATGCGTCTCCGATAAAATCCTCAATTATCTCCAAGACCCCCGCCCCGCCAAATCCTTTTAACGGCTTGGCCCCCGCTGGTTTCTCTCCTTTTTGCACTTCAAAGAGCGCATAACCGATGTCCTGCCTTACTTCATCGGGAAATTCCTTTAAATTATCCCGAGACGAGCCTATGAAATCCAATCTTTTTAGCTCCATATCCACCTTAAATATACCACATTTGGTATAAACAAGCAAATTTTATGCGTGAATCTTCTCCAAGAACCCAATCAAACTCGTAACGTACTGCACCCATCGGCCAGCCGTAGGTTTCCAAAAGCACGCGGAGTTTGCGGGGCTGTTTTCCGTAGGGGTTTCCGTTTGTTGCGTTGTTTTTGATATCTTCGGCCATTTCTTTCCTTCATCGCAAGGCCCAGTCTGCTTTTCCCCTTGTGGGGCCAGTGGTGAGCGAGCGAAGCAAGTCAAACCATAACACGTCTGCCACGGCTCATTCAATTCAAAACTGACGGATCTCCTGATTTTGGATATAGATCGCCTTAAAAACGATCCTCATGAAGCTTTTGATTAAGAAATCAGTTTGCTCATTATCCTGAATTCTTCGCAAATATAAAAGAAAATCCTGCGTTGCCCTTGTCAACCGGTCCTCCCCAGGCAGGACCAAAGAAATGGGATGGTGGATCTATTCTAGGTCCCGGGCTTAATATCGCTGATCAACATTTTCTTTCTGATCCTGCTATCCATCTTATTGACGATGTCCGCGTCTATAGAAAACCCATACAATATCCACTTGTTCCTGGGTCTATAAAACTGAAAAGAAAACTCGACCGGCTGTTTTTCAAAAAGCACGATATAATCCACGAAAACAAACCTTCCAGCCACAATCCTTTCGAACATCCGGCTATGATGGCAATACTTTCCATAAACATTGGGCAGATTGACCAGCTTTGCTTTCACATCATCAAAATAGCTCTTATTGCTGATATCAGGACTTTTACTGACTAAAACATCCGCAAACAAGCCGTCCGCGGCCTGGGTGAATTGCTGGTCGTAAAGCAAATTAAAGAAACCATCGATAACATCATGGTAATCCTTGACCTTTTCTTCTTGCCCTACGGGTCGGCTTTGGTCCCGGAGCTCAGCCCTGGCGATCGAAAAGTTCACGCATAAAACACACATGGCCATCATTATTATTTTCTGCATAAATTCTCCTCTACTTTCTATAACCCTTGACCAATTTTTCCTTTTGAACCCTAGTATATTTCTTAATCTCCCTTTCAGCATTCAAGGCATTCTTATAATACCAGTATTCTCTGGTAAAAACCAACCTAACTGGGCCTTTGCCTCTTAAGTACTTCGCCCCCTGTCCTTTGTTGTGCGCCTTCAAACGCTTTTCAATGTTGGAGGTATACCCCGTATAATATGTCCCGTTGGAGCATTCCACAATGTAAACAAAATACTTAGCATGCCTCTTCATATACACCCGGCCCCATCAATTTCACCTTATTTATCTTTATAAACCCTCTCAATGATAGCAGGATCCCAACCATGATGGAGCAATTCTTCCTTAAACACCGCCAATTGTTGGGGAGTCTTGAGAGAGCAAATTTGTTGAAGTAATCGGTAATTAAATTCCTGCTGTGGACTAAAACTCAGCCTCCACGGCCTTTCCCAAGTGGAACGATTCAGGACAAAAGCAAACAATGAAAATACCAAAGGCACACCCAAGACCAAAAGGCAGCTTAAAAAATCAAAAGAAATTTTAGGGGCCATGAAATATTGCAGGCTCCCCCAAAAAGCATCCATCAAAAAATGTGCGACAATGACGGTCACTAGGCCAAGACGCAGGTAAGCATAACCAAAAATTATCCCTAAACACGTCACCTCCAGCCCTCTAAACCACATCGGGAAGACAGCATAACCTGTATGGCCAAAGCCCCAAATAAGGGCACTTAAAAATACGGTCAGAAAGCTGTTTAATCCATAACGCCGAAATAAATTAATGGCAAACGAACGAAACATGATTTCCTCGGAAAAAGAAGCATGAAACCCGACCACAAACGCCGTTAGTGCGGGAACCATAGCTGTGGAGGACTGCACCATCCATGATAATTCATTCCAGACCCCAAAATACGTATACCCGATCTGAAAAATACAGGCCTGCAGGGCCAAGGCAATTGCGGCAATCAAATACCCCGCCCAAATCCGCTGCGCGACGGGTACTGAAAAAAAAGAAGACAGGATCAGGGTCAAAAATCCCCCCTGCTTTTCCTGCGGACGGGCCTCATAGCGCAAAGCTTCTGCGGAAAGTGCCGGCAAAAGAAAAGTGATCACAATAAAGAATGCATCAATACAGACCCCGATAAGGCCTCTTAATAAATATTCATTAAAGGACTGTGTGGTCGGATAATCAAAAATGAAATTCTGGTAACCATTTAACACATCGAGAACAATGCAGACAAAAAGAGCAATGGCAGCACCTATATAAAAAGGCCTAACTATCCGAGTGACAACATATTTTTTACGGTTGACCAGCAACATAATGGCAATAGTCAAAAGGGCCAAATATAATACACGAAATATCAATGTCAAATTTTGACCTGTTTGCTTGAGACTATCAATATGGCGGTTGAACCCTTCAGGTATATTTAACTGATTTTTGTTGAAATAAAGAATGTCCTTGCCAGAGACTCCCACCGTCATCAAGAGTTTAGCTTTGCCCCCCCCGTAACGGTTGTCCCAAGGGATTCCCATATTTTTTTCTTCCCAGCTGAATGAATAATCCACGCGGTTTTCCCGTTTCTCGGTATTTTGGCTATGAAGGCTATATTGTCCGGGAGAAAAGGCACACCGGTGGACCAAGAAATCAATGGCGTACCCGCGCGCTTCATCCTGTCCCACAAAAGGACGCGCGGCTGTATCTTCAATGGAATGAGTAAAACCGATTATCTTCCCGGTCTTGGCAGAAATTACGACACTGAATTCTTCTTTTTGTTTCTCTTTAAAAAAACGGACAACCCAATAAAAAAGATCGTAGTCAAATTTCTTGATAAACTCCCTAGAGGCCTTAAAACCCAAGGTTTTCTGTAGGTACCGGTCGGCACCGGAGTCCATCGAAAAAACAGTGGCCTGTTTGTATCCCTGCAAATTTATCCCCATCTTTTGGGTCAGATAGGTTTTTGCAATATCACCAACGCGGTTACGGTCGAAAGATAAATCAATGATTTGATAACGCGGTAAACTTAAGGTAAGCCATATAAAAACTGAAACAATGGCCAGTAGAGATAAAGCGACCCACTGTGAAGGTTTAATATCAGGCATCCCTATTCCCAAAAAATCCTCACGATTCAATAACTGTATGTGACCACAAAGACTGCACTGTACAAGGACAACGCGGCTATTCTTACTGTATCTTTCCTTAGTGGAGTTAAAAAAACCGGATCCCTGTATTTAAATATTTCTCAATGGCAGACCCTTGCTGCCGGAGCTCTTGCCTGGCCATGACAGAAAAATTCTTGGCTAAATCTTCTTTACCTGCCACCCGCATACACAGTCCCATATATAACAATGCGTCAGGATTATGGGGATTCTTTTGTAAAGCTAACTGCAACAGTTCTACGGCCTTTTCATAAGATTTTTGACAAAAAGCCGCTTTGCCCGCGTAATAAAGGAAAATGTCCTGGTCGCCAAACCCTTCCTTTAATCCCGCAAGGGCTGTCCCCAATAATTGATCATAAGCGCCGATTTTAAACAAGCTTTCCATCATAAAAATATAGGCCACTTCACGGCCATCTTTTATGCCTTCAAAAACATTATAATCAGGCCGGTCGCTTAATCTCACATCCGTAAAGACCTTGGAACGCAACATCAGGAGCATGTTTATCTTTAAATCCTTTTGCAGGGCCTGCTGAAAATAATTTACGGCCTTGCTGTAGTTTCCTTTTCTATAAGCATAAATTCCCAGATTATAATAAGGCCAAAAATATTCCGGGTTGGCTTTAATAGAGGCCTGATAAGATTGTATGGCCATGGCCGTATTCCCAAGCCGGTCATAACAAAAACCCAACATCTGATAGGCCTCTGATTTTTGAAACGGAAAGAAATTAATCACTCTTTTATGATAGGCAATGCATTGGTGTAATTTAAATTCATCGAAATGGTCATGCTTATCGACAAAATCACCGAAATAATGAATCCCTGGGACAAAACGGCTCATGGTCTGGGCAACGGCATTCCCCTTGGCTTTGGGGTAATCTAAGATATGCCATACCGCCAAAAAACAGGCCAGATACAAGAAAATCGTCCTGGATATGATGATTTTAAAATATCGCATACCAAATAATCCCAAAAAGAAAAACAAAAGCCCCCGCTAATAGGCCGAAATTCAGGGCATATTGCCAAAGGTATCCATAATGAAATTCAACGATACTTTTTCCAGCCGGGACCCATACGCCCTTAAAAGCGACATTGCTTTGGTAAAGATGTGCCTCGTGCCCATTGACTGATACCCGCCAGTAAGGATCATAGCAATCGTTATAAATCAAGAACTTTTCATAAGGAACTTCTATGGCCAATTTCAACCGGTTGGCATCAAAAGACAAAATTTTAAAGTGCGCGTCCTCTCGGGCAATACGTTGTGCTTTCACGGGCGGATGAGGATCCGTCCCTTGCATTTTCAAACCCCTGAAACTGCCTTTAAAAATGAACGCTTTATTATCATTTTCCAAAAAGTGCTGTTCTAAGGCGGGAAAATCCGTCTTATGAGGATCCATAAGTTCGAGACGATCCACCAAAATAAATTTATATCGGAGATATTTGTACAATGCATAAACATTTATATTCTGGACAAGGACATTATAATTTCCAGAAGCGTAGTATATGTCAGGCTTTTCCAAATGACCGCCCTTGGGAAGGACAACAGCCGGCCCTTTGATCTCTAATTTCTTAAAACTAGAGTTATAAGGCTCATAATACCCTTGTGTAAGGTGTTGGGCCCTGATGGACAAATAGTGATAAACCTCCAAAGGTTGAATAAGTATCGTCATCGTCAGAAAAGCAAACGCCCAAACACCTGCCTTGAATTGCCCTAAAGCCATCAAAGACCAGAAACAAACACTTAAAGCAAGCATCATATAAGTACTAGGTATGGCATCAGCCCTGAACCAAACAAATAAAAAAGCAAGAAAATGGACCAACAACACATAAATAAAGATGTTTCTCTTTTGTGAAGGGGTGTTCGGCTTGATATCTGTAAATATTTTCCAATGCTCTAAAACTAAGAAAACAAACAAAGGAATTAAAATAAACCATAAGAAGAAATGCAGGTTGCGGAAATATTTTAAGAAAAAAATATGCCGATAGAAAAAGTCATAAAACGGCAGGCCATGCGGGATGATGCTGCAAAAAAGAAAAAAGCCGCACATAAACATAAAAGCGGCCCTGCGGCTAATACGACAAAATAACCCCAGGGCAAAAACAATAAAGGCAAAAAAAGGGACATAGACAATGGCGAATCTATACGTCCTCAAATCAGAAAAGAACAAAGAGAACACCAAATCCTCAACCGCCCCCC
This sequence comes from bacterium, assembly GCA_021783915.1. Taxonomy (GTDB): domain Bacteria; phylum Omnitrophota; class Gorgyraeia; order Zapsychrales; family Fredricksoniimonadaceae; genus JACQCF01. Next base: position 1,681 of record JAJXTI010000070.1, on the reverse strand, counting down.
AATCCAAAGTCTGGTGCGGCACAACCAGGGCCTGCCCTGAAGTCGCCCCCCCATGACGCACAGGCAAAACAATTTGTCCCCTGGTGGAATCATGAAAAAATGTCACAAGCGGTACAAAAGAACAAAGAACAATCCCCAAGGAAATAATTACTAAGATCTTATTACTTTTTAGAAAACCCATGTACTGCCGAATGATTTCAGGAATCTGTTTGAAATAAAATAAAACGAAAAAAAACAGAAATATACAAAGAAAGATCAAGAAATAGAAAGGGATATAGGTGCTGGCAAGAATCATGAAAGACAGACACATCCCAAAAAAGAAATGTTTGCGCGGCGTTTGAGAAAACGCCACCAAAAAATAAAAAAACCAAATCAACGGCACAGTGACCAGCATCATGTAGGAATCAAATATGCGCGTACCCAACGCGGAAAATAAAAGCATCAAATAACCACCATAGGCAATCAAACGATCCCGATAAATACGCATGGCCAGAAGATAAAAAGCAATCATCCCCGACCAATAATACATGGCCAGAAACCAAAGATAAGCCAATGTATAAGGCACGCCTACCGATTCCAGCAGGGCAATGATCAAATAAAACGGGTTTAAAACCCCGATTCGTCGCAAGAAAAAATCATTAGGCGCGCCGTAATACCAAAACGGGTGCCATAAGGGAAAAATCCCTTTAACTAAATTTTCAATGAAGAATCTTGTATGTTCATAATATGAGAGGGCGTCATTGATAAGGACCAGTTTTGAACTTAAAAACCCAAGAAAGGCAAGGACCCAGATAATAAAAGCGGAAATAATCCAAAAAAGAGAACTTCGAAGCAACCCTAGAAGCATATTTTCCTCTAAAGCTTATCCAATTTTTCTAAAACGAGTACGGGCTTCGGGCTTGGGCTGACGTGTCATTAAATCCTGCATGGCTTTACGGAGATTTTTTCCTTTAAAAATTATTTTATACACCTGTTCGGTTATTGGCATCGGAATTTTCATCTGACGGCTCAATCGATAAACGGCCTTGGAGGTAACGACCCCTTCAGCCACCATGGACATAGAGCCCAAAATTTTCTCTATCTTAACCCCCTTGCCCAAAGCTTCCCCAACCGTACGGTTGCGGCTTTTAGGACTGACACAAGTGGTGACCAGGTCCCCTAACCCTGTTAATCCGTAAAATGTTTCCTTTTTACCTCCTAAAGCCACCCCTAAACGGGTAATTTCGGCCAAACCCCGTGTTAATAAGGCGGCCTTGGCATTTGTTCCTAGCCCCATCCCATCACAAATTCCACAAGCAATGGCAATCACATTCTTAATGCTCCCGCCAATTTCTGTACCGATTACGTCATCATTGGTATAAATACGGAAATCAGATGAATGAATAATTTTCTGTATTTGTTTGGCTAAATTCATGTCATGGCAGGCAATAACTGCCGTGGTTGCCAGGCCAGAGGCCACTTCCCCCGCAATCGTCGGACCTGATAAAACAGCCAAAGAAACGGGACCTAGTTCTTCTTTGATAAGTTGTGACATCCGTTTAAAAGAAACAGGGTGGATTCCCTTGATGACACTTAAAAAAGATTTCCCCTTATAAGGAGAACCTTTAATCTTTTTTAGCACATTAATGAGGTGTTCTGAAGGAGAGGCTAAAACAATCAAATCCACCCCACAAACCGCATG